>JANYBA010000217.1 GCA_025360985.1 Gammaproteobacteria bacterium
ATCCTGATTGCCGCGCTCAGCCATCATGAAGCGCCGCGTCCGACCTACTCGGAAATAGAAAAGCGACTAGGGTTGACCGGGGACGATCCGTTTATCGAGAACATTACCAAAGCAAGTATTTGCCTCTGGCTGCAGGATTTCGACTGTCTGGGCTCGATGGAGCCCGACAGTTCGGACATGGCGCAATGGGATACGACGTCACCGGCCTTTCGCAATTCAGCCGGCTTCAAGAAGTTACTTGAGCGCCTGAATGTCCCCGACTATTGGCGCAAGGTTGGTTACCCTCCGCAATGCCACGCCGTCGGAGCGAACGACTTCACCTGCGACGCACCCATTCTAAAGGCGGCGAAGTGACATGAGCCTGATCGCAGAACTCAAGCGCCGCAAGGTCTTCAAAGTCGGGGCGGCCTATCTGGTCGTCGCCTGGCTGGCGGTGCAGGCGGCGTCGATCGCGTTCCCGGCTTTCGATGCGCCGCCGTGGGCGCTGCGCGTATTCATCCTGGTCTGCCTGCTCGGCTTTCCGCTGGCGGTGGTGATGGCCTGGATCTTCGATGCCACGCCCGAGGGCGTGACGCTTGATGGCAATACGTCCGGCAACAAGCGCGTATTCGCGAGCGCCGCAGTCTTGGTGGTGCTGGCGCTCGGCTGGTATTTCTTCGGCCAGCCGGCGTTCCGCAAGGGCGACACAGCGCCACCGAAAGTCGCGGCTGCTCCAACGGCGTCGGACAAGTCCATCGCCGTGCTGCCGTTCGTGAATATGTCGGACGACAAGCAGAACGAGTACTTCTCCGACGGCCTGTCCGAAGAGCTGCTCAACCAACTGGCGCAGTTGCCGCAGCTGCGGGTCATCGCGCGGACGTCGTCGTTTTCGTTCAAGGGCAAGGAAGTAGATGTCGCGACCATCGCCAAAACGCTGAATGTGGCAAACGTACTCGAGGGCAGCGTGCGCAAGTCCGGCAACACCTTGCGCATCACCGCGCAATTGATCCGGGCCTCCGATAGCTCGCACCTGTGGTCGCAGACCTACGACCGGGAACTGACCGACATCTTCAAGATCCAGGACGAGATCGCCGGTGCCATCTCGGAGGCGTTGGAAGCGAAGCTCACTGATCGGCCGGTGGCCACCACATCGGCGCGGACCAGCAATCCCGCCGCCTATGACGATTATCTGCAGGGTCGGGCGTTGCTCGCCAGGCGCCGACTCGAGAATATCGACAAGGCCATCGCGGCTTTCGATCGCGCCATCGCCGAAGACCCGGGTTTCAGCGCCGCGTATTCCGCTCGCGGCTTCTCGGCCTTTCTCCGACCGCTTTGGGGTGCGACCAACACCGCCGATTCGCTGGCCGGAGCGCGGGAAGCCGCAGAGACTGCATTGCGACTTGATCCCGGCAACGCGGAGGCCTACATGGTGCGCGGCATGGCGGCGTCGTTCCGCAACGACTACACGTCTGCCGCCACCGATCTCGACCACGCCCTGGCCCTGGCGCCCGGAAACGGCGACATACTCAACTTGCACGGCGATTTCCGCCTAAGCGCTGGGGACGTCGTGGCGTCCGAACGCGACAAGCGCCAGGCGATGGCGCTCGATCCGCTCGCGTTCGTGCATCCGATGAACCTAGCCGACGCGTTGGGCGCCCAAGGGCGCTATGCCGAAGCCGTGGTCGCGGTCGAACAGGCGATCGCGCTCGGTGCGGGCGAGTTCGGCTACGACCGCCTCGTCATCCACCAATCGCGCCTCCGTCATTTCGATGCCGCCCAGGCCACGTTGGACAAGGCATGCGCGCCCGATCCGGCCTCGCTGCCGCACTGCCTCGTGAATCGGGTCCTGCTGCTGGCCATGAAAGGGCAGCGGCCCGAGGCGAAAGCGATATTGGACGCCGCGGTACGCGGCGTTCGCATCGAAGATATGTCCCCGGGCAGCCTGAACGCATCGTTTCTGACCTCGCTGTACCTGGAAGTCGGCGACATCGCAAGCGCGACCAAATGGCAACGGACGGCTGCGGAGACAGGAGACTGGTTCCCGACATTTGCCTTGCTCGGCACGCAGGGTGGCGCGAAATTGCCGGAAGAAATCAGTCGCGATCCAGCGTGGTTGGCAGCCTGGGAGGATCCACGCCAAAAGGACGTGATGGCCAACTACCGTCGCAACCTGCTGGCGTGGCGCGCCTGCTCGCAGGGAGGCAAGACATGTCCCTGATTGCCGAACTCCAGCGCCGAAACGTCATTCGCATGGCCGGGCTGTACCTGGTCGGTGCCTGGCTATTGGTGCAAGTGGCTGGGACGGTGCTGCCGATGTTCGGCGCGCCGACCTGGTTGCCGCGCAGTGTTGTCATTCTATTGGCGCTAGGCTTCGTCCCGGCGCTGGCATTTTCGTGGGTGTTTGAACTGACACCAGAGGGCATCAAGCGCGATGTCGAGGTGCCGCTGGATCAATCGATTGCGACGCAGACGGCGCAACGAATGAATCGGATGATCGTTGCCATCCTGGCGCTGGCATTGCTCTACTTCGGTTTTGACAAGTTCGTCCTGGCGCCCCGACGCGACGCCGCACTGGTGGCAGTCACGACACAGGCCGTGACGGCCGGTGCCAAGGCTCGGATGAAGCCGGACGTCGATCGCAACTCGATCGCTGTGCTGCCCTTCGTCAATATGTCCGGTGATGCCGCCAATGAATATTTTTCCGATGGCATTAGCGAAGAGATCCTCAACGTTCTCGCCGGTGCGCCGGAATTGCAGGTCGCCGCACGAACGTCGTCGTTTTCGTTCAAGGGCAAGGCGCTGGAAGTGCCGGCAATCGCCCGGGAACTGCAGGTGCGCATGGTGCTTGAGGGTAGCGTGCGCAAGCAGGGCGACAAGGTACGCATCACCGCCCAGTTGATCGACGCCAAGACCGGGTTCCATGTCTGGTCGCAGACCTACGACCGCAAGCTCGAGGACATCTTCGCGATCCAGGACGAGATCGCGAAAGCGATCGGCGATGAGCTGAAAGTGAAAATTGGTGGTGCCGACAAGCCTGGTCGTGACGGTGGCGGGACCAGAAACCTCAAGGCTTACGATCTGTATCTGCAAGGCATGTCGCTCTGGCACGCGCGCAATGAAAAAGACCTGTGGCAAGCCATTTCCTTGTTCGAGAAAGCAGTCGCCATCGACCCGGAGCTTGCCCAGGCCTACGCGGGACTGGCCTTGGTTTACTCGGTGATGGGCGACTACAGCACGCGAATACCCTATGCGGAATCCCTGGCCCGCTCGGCGAATTTTGCCGAATTCGCGCTGGCCCTGGATCCGACGCTGCCCGAGCCCTACGCTGTGATGGGCAACAATGCCGCCAACCAAAAGCGCGGGGCAACGGCTGACGCCCTGTTTCGCCGGGCCATCGAAATTCGTCCCTCATTCGCGACGGCGTACCAGTGGCGCGGATCCGCACAACTGAGCGACGGCAACCTGGCGATCGGCCTGGTCACGCTCGAACGAGCCAGTGCGCTTGATCCGCGCTCGCGGGTGATTGGCGAAAACCACGCTTGGGCCTTACTGGCCCTTGACCGTAACGCCGAGGCGCGGGCGCGTTGCCTGCGCGTACTCGAGTTCGCGCCGAACTATTCCGGCTGTCTCGAGGATGCCGGTGTCGCCGCACTGCTGTCAGGTGACTTCGCTGCGGCGCAGCCGCTGCTCGTACGCCTGGCGACATCGATCAATCCAAGCGCGAGCGGACAGTCGAAGGCACTGATCGATGCGCTGACCGGGCGAGGGAATCGACATGCGCTTGCCCTGCGGCTTGCGGCTTTGCCCCACTACAGCAAAACGGATCCATCAAGCGGAAACGCGTTCAGCGCCTACACTCTCCCGTCGGTATTGATGCTGCTCGGCGAAGGCGATCTGGCGCTCGATTTCATGGAACGTATAGTTGACGACTTTGGCGCCGACGTGAATTGGGCGGTCCTGCCGGCAGCGATGGACCCGATCCGCTGCCAGCCCCGGTTCCGGGCATTGATCAAGCGGATAGGGGCCATCGATTCGCGTGCCGCGAAAGTCTGCGTTGGAAAGCCCTGACATGTCCCTGATCGCCGAACTCCAGCGCCGCAAGGTATTCAAGGTCGGAGCGGCCTATTTGGTCGTGGCCTGGCTGGCGGTGCAGGCGGTGTCGATCGGATTCCCGGCGTTCGATGCGCCGCCGTGGGTGCTGCGCGTCTTCATCTTGATCGCGCTGCTCGGATTCCCGGTCGCGGTGGTGATGGCGTGGGTGTTCGATGCGACGCCGGAAGGCATGAAGGCCGATGGCGATAGCGCCGGCAACAAGCGCGTGTTCGCCGGCGCCGCACTGCTGATCGTGCTGGCGCTGGGTTGGTATTTCTACGGCCAGCCCTCGTTCCGCAAAGGCGACGCGATCACGCCGGCGACGTACCCAGTTGCGGCCGCGCCCAAGAATTCGATCGCGGTCATGGCCTTCGATGACCTGAGTCCGGCGCATGACCAGGAATATTTCTCGGACGGCATGTCCGAGGAAATCCTCAACGCCTTGGCACGCGTGAAAGGGCTGAAAGTGATCGGGCGCAGTTCCTCGTTCCAGTACAAGGGCAAGAATGTCGGCGCAAAACAGGTTGGCCAGGCGTTGGGCGTCGCGCACTTGTTGCAGGGTTCGGTGCGCCGCCAGGGCGACAAGCTGCGCATAACTGCGTCGCTGGTGCAGAGTTCCGATGGCGAACAAGTCTGGTCGCAAGCCTACGACGGCAAGTTGGATGATGTCTTCAGCCTTCAGGAATCCTGCGCGCGCGACATAGCCGCGCAGTTGAAGGTGACCCTGGCCAGCGACAGCCACTTGGTCAGCAAGGCCAGCGACAGTCCGCAGGCCTACGCGCTGTTCGTCGAAGCGCAGACACTGGTGAACCGCCGTTTCGGCGACAGCCTGCCGCGCGCGATCTTGCTGCTGCAACAGGCAACCACGCTCGATCCGAACTTCGCCCGCGCATGGTCCAAACTCGCGGTCGCCCTCGCCGTCATATCGCAATACAACGGCAGCGACTGGACGACAAACTGGAAGTTATCCGACGAAGCCGCGCGTCGCGCCATTGCAATAGACGCGAACGATGCCGAGGCCTACGCCGCACTGAGTTACAACGATTTCTCGCAACGCCGCTACGTCGAAATGGTCGAACCGATACGCCGCGCGCTGGCGGCCGATCCCGACAATTCCACGGCGAACTTCTGGGCCGCGAACGAAACGTCCGCCCTCGGTCGCACCGCCGACACGCGATCCCGGCTCGACGCCATGCTTTCGCACGACCCGCACAACATCCTGTTACTGTTCTACGAGAGCTTCATGCTCTGGCGCCTGCAAGATGTGCCTGGCGCGCTGGCAATGGAGCACAGGATCGGCAATGACCAGTATCCCTTTGCACTGATGCTGCTGGCACAGCACAGCGCCACCGCGGGTGATACCGAGAAGGCCGTGGCGCAATTCGTGGAAACCTACGCGCAAATCGCGACCAAGTTCACCCCGACGCAACTGGAGACCATTTTCCGCGGCGTACTCCAGGGCGAAGCGCAACGACAGGCTGCGCTGAAAGTTCTGGACACACGCCCGGACGACGACTGGGTGCCGACGTTTCTGTTGTACCTGGGTGAGCCGGCTCGATCCTTCGACAAGTTCGAGCACGGCAAGACCGGCCTGTCTGATGCTTACCTCAACTGGTTGTGGCAGCCCGAAGCCTGGTCGCACAAGGCGCGCCAGGATCCTTCATTCCAGGGTTTCGCCAAGCGTATCGGCATGGTTGACTACTGGAAGCAATTCGGCTGGCCCGACCTATGCAAACCCACGCCCGCCAAGGGCCCCGACGCGTTTGAATGCCAATGAGCCTGATCGCCGAACTCCAGCGTCGCAAAGTTTTCAAGGTCGGGGCAACCTATCTGGTCGTCGCGTGGCTGGCCGTGCAGGCGGCTTCGATTGCCTTCCCGGCTTTCGACGCGCCGGCCTGGGCGCTGCGGGTGTTCATCCTGCTGACTATGCTCGGTTTCCCCATTGTGATGCTGCTGACTTGGGTCATTGACCTGACGCCCGAAGGCGTGAAGGTCGATCCGGACGTGTCCAGCAACAAGGGCGTATACGTCGGTGCCGCGCTGCTGATGGCGTTGGCGCTGAGTTGGTACTTCTACGGCCAGCCAGCGTTTCGCAAGGGCGAGTCGGCGCCCTCTGTGGTCCCAGCCGCGCCGCCAAAGCCGACGCACGGCGCGGATTCGCATTCCATCGCCGTGCTGCCGTTCGTCAACATGTCCGACGACAAGGAGAACGAATACTTTTCCGAAG
>JANYBA010000103.1 GCA_025360985.1 Gammaproteobacteria bacterium
GGTCTTGCCGGCCAGCCGGCCGATGATGTTGTGGGAAGTGATCACCTGGGCGTCGACCGCGTAATGCGCCGAAAGGGTCACGCCGGTCAGGACGGCCGGGTGGAAATCGCGGGTTTGCGCTTGCTTCTTGAGCGCTTCGAAATCCAGGCCCGCGCGCTTGAACAGGTCGACGGCGAAATCGCGCTGGATCCAGGCTTCCATCGCCGGGTGCACGGCGGACGGATTGGCGCGGACGATGTCGAACATCACGCTGCTGTTGGAATTCTTCACCGTCGCCCAACCATACGAGGCCGGGTCGGTTTCGTGCACGATCACCAGGCCGACCGCGCCCTGGCGGGCGGCTTCCTCGAACTTGTAGGTCCAACGACCGTAGTAGGTCATGGCCTTGCCGCCGAAATCGCCGACACCGGTCTCGAAGTCCGGATCGTTGATCAGCACGACGGCGATCTTGCCGTGCAGGTCCACGCCCTTGAAGTCGTCCCAGTTGCGCTCCGGCGCCTTGACGCCGTAGCCAACGAACACCATCGGCGCGTCCTTGAAGTCGACGGCCTTGGCGCCGTTCATGGCGGCGCGCACGGTGATCTCGTTGCCCTGGGTCAGCGCCTGCGCCTGGCTGCCGACGTTGACCGACACCGCCATCGGGCCCTGGATCTGGAAGCGGCCGAGAGGCACCGCCTGGGTCCAGGCGCGCTTGCCGTCCTTGAGGTCGCCGCCCGGTTGCAACCCTGCAGCCTTCATCTGGGCGACAACATAGGCAACGGTTTTTTCTTCGCCGGGCGTGGCCGGCGCGCGGCCTTCGAATTCGTCGGAGGAAAGCACCTTGACCTCGGCCGACAGCCGCGCCGGATCGAAGGTCGGTTTCTTGGCGGCGAAACTGGTGCTCGTGGCGACCAGCAAGGCGAGGAACAGGAGGGCGCGATTCACGGGGATTTCCTGGGGCAGGAGCGGACTGCTGATGCTAAGTCGGCGTCCGGCTTGCGTCCAGCGCCCGCGCCGCGATCCGCGAAATCGCTCCGGGAATCTGACTGGCCTGCTCGACCGTCTCGACCCGGTGGTCATCGGCGGCGAACTCGGTTTCGCGCTCGTGCGCCCAGGTCAGCGCGTACGGCATGTACACGCCCCAGCCGCCGAGTTGCACCACCGGCGCGATGTCCGAGCGCAGGGAATTGCCGACCATCACGAAGGATGATGCTTCGATTTCAAACTCGGCCATCAGCCTGCGGTACGTCGACTCGTCCTTTTCCGAGACGATCTCGATGCGGTGGAACAGGTCGGCCAGGCCCGACCGCTTGACCTTGGCTTCCTGGTGGAACAGGTCGCCCTTGGTGATCAGCACGATGCGGAATTCGCGCGCCACCGCTGCCACCGCCGCCCGGATGCCGGGCAACAACTCGACCGGGTGCGCGAGCACCTGCTTGCCCAGTTCGACCAGCCGGTGCAGGTCGCCGGCGCCAATGCGCTCGCCGGTCAGTTCGATCGCCGTCTCGATCATCGACAGGGTCATGCCCTTGGCGCCGTAGCCGAACAGGCGCAGGTTGCCTTTCTCGGTGGCGAGCAGGCGATCGTGCACGCGGGCATCGGCGAGGTCGAGGTATTTGCCGAGGATGCGTTCGAACTCGTCGTGCACGACCTGGTAATAGCCCTCGCTATGCCAGAGCGTGTCGTCGCCGTCGAAGCCGACCAGGCCGATCACGGCGTCGCCAGCGCCGGCGTGCAGATCGCCGCCATCCGCAGCTCCGGGCGCGGGCGCAATTCCAGCATCGAGTAGCGCGCCGACAGGCGGGCATCCTCGTCGGCCGGGATCGCGTAGCGGGCCGGATCCTTGGCCCAATCTGCGCAAAATTCCGGCCAGAGTTTGCGCACGGCCCGGGTCATCGGGCGATCGTAGTCGTCGATGTTCAGGCCTTCGTCCCAGTAGGCGTTGACGTGATCGTTCCAGTCGAATTCCCGCTGCACGAGCCAGTGGTCGCCGTCCCAACGGACGATCGCCTGTTTGCCGGATACCACCCCGTCCTCGAACAGGCTGCGATAAAAACGGTAGCCCTCGTAGTTGGAGACCAGGTCGGCATTGGAATACGTGCCCGTGGTCATTTGCCCGAAGATCGCCCGCTCGGTGTACGCCGACTGCCTGGCGGCCTTGGCTTCATCGCCGTCGAGCTTCCAGCGCCGCCAGAATTTCAGCCCTTGGGCGGCGAAGTGGCCAAGCTTGTCGGTGCCGACCAGGTCGTCGCCGACGCGGAAAATGGGGCAGGCACCGAACAAGGCGCCGACGCGGCTGGCGTAGAACGGCGCCTGGGCGAGG
This sequence comes from Gammaproteobacteria bacterium, assembly GCA_025360985.1. GTDB lineage: Bacteria > Pseudomonadota > Gammaproteobacteria > Xanthomonadales > Xanthomonadaceae > Arenimonas. The sequence continues at coordinate 2,303 of JANYBA010000103.1, forward strand.
AAGGAATGCCGGCGTGGCGTCGGCAGTTTGCTCACCTGCTCGCTTTTCATCGCCCAGCCTTCCAGGTGGTGAACCCAGAAATGGCCGCCGATCCGGTCGTACACCGCTTTTGCGAAACGATCTTCCGATCGTGGCCCGGTCCAATGCGCGGCAACGTCGGCGATGGCTTCGTTGACCTTGCCGTTGAGCACCGGCGCCGAGTCGGCCAGCACTACCAGCCGGTTGCTGAAGGGATCGTTCTCGTAGGCAAGGACCGTTGGCGGCAGCCATGCCGCCGCCAACAGTCCCAGGCACAGGCCCAGGCCCGGCAGTCTGGCCGGTGCGCGCCTGCGCTCAGTTGTCGCGCGGGAAACGCAGGGTGACATTGAGCAAGGTGGTGCGACGGTCGCCGCCGCCGTACTCGAAGCTGAACTCGCCCCAGCGGTCCATGTCGTAGTGCACGCCGACCGATGGGCTCCAGCTCGCCGCGTTCTTGAGCTTGACCGCGAACGGCACCGCGCCGAGCCCCGGAATGGTGATCACGCCGGCATGGGATTCGTCGTTGTGCAGGTCCATGGCGCCGACCCAAGCCGACCAGGGCCCGGCGACGAAGCCGAGTTTCGGCTGCAGGGTGCGGGCGCTGACCTTGGAATCGAAATCGCCGGACAGGCTGGTGCGCGTCCAGGTGCCGGTGAGCGAAGCGAACCAGTGCTCGCCGCCCGCCGCCAGGGTCGCGCCGCCGCCGTAGACGCTGCCGTCGTAGCGCACATGCAAGGTTCCGAGCGATACCGGCAAGCCCGGGATCGGCACCGCCGACAGGTCGACGTCGGTGTGGGCGCTGACATGTCCGTAAATCCCGAACACGTTGAGGAAGGGAAAGACCCAGGCGTCGAGCTTGAGGTCGTTGTGGACCAGGTCGTTCTTGACCTTGATGATGCTCGGGTCCGGCAGGCTGAAGCCCGGCAGGGCAAAACTCAGCGAGTCGATCGCGTAGTCCTGCTGCATGGTGAAGACGTCCATGCCGATGCCATAGGGCCGCGGCAGCACGTGGTTGCCGGCGATCTCGCGCATGAACGGCAGCATGGCGCGATGGCCGCTGCTTTCGGCCGCCACCGGCTTGGCGTCGTCGGCGGGCGCTGGCGTCGTCGCGGCATCGGCATCCTGCGTGGCGGTGGTGTCGGTATCCTGCGTCGCGTTGGTGTCGGTGTCCTGCGCCTGCGCGAACGAGGCGGCCGAAATGGCCAGGACCAGGCAAGCCAGCTGTTTCATGCGATTCCCCCCGGTGGATGACGCCGCAGTATAGCCAGCGGGGGCGCGTGCCGGGCAAGCGGTCGCGGCGTCTCCCGCTGCCGCATGCCCCGGGGGAGCTCGCTCAGTTCGGCTTGTCCGCCGGCCGGCATTGTTCCATCACCCAGCGCACCAAACGTTGCTGTTGGTCCGGGGTGAGTTCCAGCCATGGCATGTCGCGCAGCTGCGCGGCGACATCCTTGGCGTGGTCGCAGGGATCCGGCGGCGCTGTCAAGGTCACGGGCGCAGTCGGCGCGGCCGGCGCGACCGGACCGATCGCCGCCATCGACTCGACCGAAGCCGACGACAGGGAACGCTCTGGCGGTGGCGGTGGCGCGGGCTTGCCCGGCGGTGGCGGTCCCGGAGGCCCGGGTTTCGCGGGCGGACGCGGCGGCGGCATTGTGCCAGGAGCCGCGGGTCGCTCCGGCGGATTGCGGGGAGACGACGCGGCAGGCGTGGTCACCGACGCCGGCGGCAGCGGCGGCAAGGTCGCCGCGCTGGCCGCCATCGCCGCGGTGTCGCGCTTCCAGACTTCCTTGCTGGTCTTGGGGCACGGCGCCGACTGGATGCTGACTGCGCCCTTGCCGTCGACGCATTTGTACAGGACGTCGTCGGCCCGGGCCGGACCCGTCGCGCTCAAGGCCACTGCCGCCAGGGGAATGGCGAACAGCAGGCGTTTCACTTGCCGCCACCGCGCTGGCGGAGCGCCAGCAATTCGTCGGCGACCTTCTTGGCGGCGCCTTCCATGAAGAAATTGGTGGTCTGCAGCATCGACGCCGACGCCCCTATCGGCAGCGGCCAGCTCTTGCGATCGACGTCGATGCGCGCCAGTTGCTGGCCGGTGGCGGCGTCGGTGATCACCACCACCGCCACGAAATGGGTCCGGCCGGCGAATCCGGTCAGGCCGCGGGCGGCAATATTGCCCTCGTCGTAACGGGTGATGTCGCCGGTCACGCGCAAGGCGCCTTGCGGCAGCGCTTGCCGCGACACCTGTTCGAAACTTCCGGTCGCGGTGATTGCCTCGGCGATCTTGTCGGCGAACTTGCCGCGCGCCTCGAGCAGGCTCTTGTCGTATTCGGCCTGCTTGGCCGCGTCCGGGAATTTCTCGCCGCCGCTGGCGGTGAAATCGAGCACCTCGACCTGGCGGTAGTCGACGATCCGGGCGTCGCCGCCGGCCTCGCTCTTCAGGCCCGACACCGAGCCGCAGCCGGCGAGCGCCAGCAGCGATGCCAAAAACCACCACGATCGACTGCGCATGGGCGATTCCTCCGGCCCCGACTGGGGCGTTGCCGGCCCACATTACTCCATCGCCCCGGCCCCCGGGTACCACGAAAAATAACGGAGCCCGAAGGCTCCGTTCCGAGGCGAGGCTGGCGCTTAGCGTTCGTCGCCGTAGAAACGCGTGCCTAGTTGATGGTGGCGAAACCGACCATCTGGGTCTGGCCGACGAGGTTCATCGTGATGATGGTGTCGCTATTGAAGAAGGTCTTGACTTGCGCATCGGTCAGGCCGAAGCCGTCCTTCAGGTTCTGCTTGCTGACCAGGCCGGCGATGCAGGCGCGGGTGGTGTTGTCGCGCTCGGTCTGGTTCTCGTCCGGCTGCAGGCTGCGGGCATGGCGGATGCCGGCCAGGCCGAGGTTGAGCTTGCCGTTGAAGGGCAGGCCGGTGGTCGGGTCGATCATGGTCGGATCGTTGAGTGCTGCGTTCTGGATCGTGTAGTTGGGCGTGAGCACGATGCGCGCGTTCGGCTGGTAGACGCCGGTGTTGTTGCTGAAGTTGTAGGTCACGATCGAGGTCTGGTTGTAGCAGAACAACGAATTGGCGGTCTTGGCCGGAATGAGCATCCGACCGGCGTCGTTGATGGTGAAATTGGTCAGCGCCGGCGCGGCGTTGGTGACCACGCAATGGTCTTCCGGGCCGAGCGGACCGGTCGCGTCCAGCGAGCAGTCGTTCTGGACCAGGATGAAGCCGGTCGAAATCAGGCCGATGTACTTGACGTGGCGGTTGAATGAATCGGCATCGCCAACCGTGGCGGTGATCGCTGGAGCGGCTTCGATGCGGGCGTCGCGCATGTCCTTGCGGGCCTGCAGGTAATCCGGGCTGGTGGGGGCCTTGGCGAAAGCGGGCGCGGCGAGGGTGGCGGCGAGCGCCGCAAGACAGATCAGTCGAAGGTTCATGGGTTTCTCTTGGCGTTGGGAAGGGCTGTGCTGCCGCTCGTTTTATGTGAGCGGCCGCACAGTACTCCAAAAGAACGTGATCTAGCTCACAAAAAGTTTGACGCGCGTACCTAAATCGCCAAAGTCCCTACTGGGTGAGATCCAACCCGACCGAGGCATTGCCGGCGGTGATCGTCACCGTGCGGTTGGACGCGACGGCCGAGCACTGCACCATGAACTGGGCGGCGCCGCCGGTGGCCGATGACCACGCCACGGTGACGGCCGCAGGCACGTGGCAGGCGGCGTCGGAAGAAGACAAGGGCACGGAATAGTCTTGGCTGGCATCTGGCGCGGCATTGGCATCGGCCGGAATCGCCACGGTGACGATGGCCGTGCCCGGCGCTGCGATTGATTCCGGAGCCACCGTCAACGACACGTCCAAAGTCGGCATGCTCGCACCGGCGGCAAGCGTTCCGCCACCGGTCTTGCCGAGGGTTCCGCCGCCGGTCTTGCCGAGCGTAGGGGTGCCGTCGAGGGCCATTGCCGCGCCGGTCACGGCAAGAGAAACGACAACAGCGAATATTGCGCTTGCGGCCTTCATGAAATTTCCCCGTGGTGGACGTTGGTCGGACGATAGTCTCATACTCGCCGCACCCGCCGCAGGGGCTTGCCCGTTGGGTTTTCTCGACGAACTGAATCGCCGCAACGTCTTTCGCATGGCCGGCTTGTACCTGGTCGGCGCCTGGCTGGTCGTGCAAGTTGCCAGCACCGTCTTCCCGCTGTTCGGGTTCGGCACGACCCCGGCGCGGATCACGGTCATCGTCCTGGCGATCGGCTTCGTGCCGGCGCTGCTGTTCTCCTGGGTTTTCGAGTGGACCCCCGAAGGACTGAGGAAGGACGCCGGCGCCGACCGCCTGCCTGCCACCGCGCCGCAGCTCGGCCAGCGATTCGACCGCCTGATCCTGCTGGTGCTCTCGGTGGCCCTGCTCTATTTCGCCGTCGACAAGTTCGTGTTGTCGCCGCTGCGCCACGCCGCGGACCTGCGCGAGGCCGAGCAGATGGCCCGGCGCGAGGGCCGCAGCGATGCCTTCGTCGCCGCGGACGATTTGTCGATCGCGGTGCTGCCATTCGCCGACATGTCCTCGAACAAGGACCAGGGCTACATGTCGGACGGCATATCCGAGGAGTTGCTCAACCTGCTCGCGCAGGTGCCGCAGCTGCGGGTGATCGCCCGGACCTCCTCGTTTTCGTTCCGCGACAAGGACCTCGACATTGCCGCCATCGCCGGCCGCTTGCATGTCGCGCACGTCCTCGAAGGCTCGGTGCGCACCTCGGGGAAACTGATCCGCATCACGGCCAAGCTCATCCGCGCCGCCGACAGCAGCGAGCTGTGGTCGGCCAGCTTCGATCGCCAACTCGGCGACGTGTTCGCGGTCCAGGACCAGATATCGGCCGCGGTGGTGGCGCAGTTGCGCATCCAGCTGCTCGGCGCCGCGCCCAAGGCCCGGACCACCGACCCCGCCGCCTACACCGCCTTCCTGCAGGCGCGGCAGTTCAGCCAGCTCGGGACCGCCGAAGGCCTAGATCGCGCGGTGGCGCTGTATCGCCAGACGCTGGCGATCGATCCCGGCTACGCCCCCGCCCTGGTCGGACTGTCGACGAGCTACGCCAACCAGGCCAGCGCCGGCCTGCGACCGGTCGAGGAAGGCAATCGGCTGGCGCGGGAAGCGATCGACAAGGCGCTCGCGGTCGCGCCCGACCTGGCGGCGGCGCACGCGCACTTCGGTTACCTGGCGATGACCTACGACGGCGACCTCGCCACCGCCGCCGAGCACATCGGGCGCGCGTTGGCGCTGGCGCCGGAAGACCTCGGCATCGCCCTCGACGCCGCCCGCCTCGCGCAGACTCTGGGCCGGCTCGACCAGGCGATTGCCTTCGACGAATTCGTGGTCGCTCGCGACCCAGTCAATCCGCGCGCGCACTACAACCTCGGCGTCGACTACTCCTACGCCAAGCGCCCGGACGATGCCATCGGCCATTGGCGCACCGCGCTGGAGCTGAGTCCGAATTACATCGGCGCGCGTTACAACATCGGCATGGCCTTGCTGGCCAAGAACGACAAGGCCGGTGCGCTCGCCGAAATGGCACAGGAGTCCTCTGACCCTTGGCGCGCCATCGGCTTGCCGATGGTCTACCACTCGATGGGACGCAAGGCCGAGTCCGATGCTGCGCTCGCCAACCTGGTCCGCGACTACGGCCACGACGCCGCCTACAACATTGCCTACGTATTGGCGTGGCGCGGCGAGATCGACCAGGCGTTCGCCTGGCTGGACAAGGCCGTGACTTACCACGACAGCGGCTTGACCGATGTCGAAGTGGAGCCGGAGTTCGCGAGCTTGCACCGCGACCCGCGCTGGTCGGCGTTCCTGCGCCGGATCGGCAAGGCGCCGGAACAATCGGCCGCGATCCGCTTCGACGCCATGCCGCCAGGGGTCAAGCGCTAGCAGCGCGGCGGCTGTGTGTTCCAGCGTACAGACCGCGTCGAGCAGGTAGCACAGGCTCCCGATCACGAGTCCGACCCGTCGATCAGTTGATCGCGCGGATCGCCCGGACTGCTCGTGGAGACAACAATGAACGCAATCAATTTCAAGTGGCTGGCGCTTTCGGCGGTCATTTCCCTGACCATCGCCGGAACCAGCCCACCGGCCAATGCGCAGCAAGGGCATCAGGACCAGCAGGCCAGCCAGGACAGCCAGGATGGCAAGGACCAGAAGAAGACCAAGAAACAGATCGGGGACGAAAAGGCTGCCGCGGATGCCAATGCTGCCGCTGGCCGCCCGCAGTCCGATAATCCGCAGCGCGCCGCCGACCACGAGCGACCTGCGAACCCGCAGAACAATGCGCAGCAGCATCCGGCCGAACCAAGGCCGACCGCCAATCAGGAGCGTCCTGCCCATCAACCGCACGTCGCCGCACCGCAAGCGGCTTCTCCAAACCCCAGCGACGCCAACAAGCAGCACGCCGCCGACAATCGCCAGGCCGCGCAACAGCGTAGCGACGCCAACAAGCAGCACGCCGCCGACAACCGCCAAGCCGCCCAGCAACGCCGCCTGCCGCCGCAACAGCAACAGGTGCGGATCCAGCAACAGCAGCAACGGGTGACCCAGTATCGCCAGTTCGTGGCGACGCGCATGGCCACCTCGCCGCAACGCCTGACGTCGCTGCAACAGAGCAACCGCATGGCGCAATACAGCTACCAGCAGTCTTACTACCAGCGCCTTCGCGACCAGCAGCAGCGCTACCAGAACGATCGCTTCGACTACAACAACGATCGCTACTTCTATAGCGCCTCGATCTACCGCTACAACTACGGTGGCCACTGGTATGAAACCAACCAGTACGGCGCAGACCTGTTCCGCCAGGCGCTGAACTACGGCTACCAGGAAGGCTTCCAAGCCGGTCGCGCCGATCGCCAGGATCATTGGCGTTACGACTACCGCAATTCCTACGGCTACCAGGACGGCAACTACGGCTACAACGGCTACTACGCCCGCCAGGAAGACTACAACTACTACTTCCGCCAGGGCTTCCGCCGCGGCTACGAGGACGGCTACTACAGCCGCTACCGTTATGGCCACAACGACAACGGCAATTACATCCTGGCCGCGGTGCTGATCACCAGCATCCTCAACCTGCAGCACATGCGCTAGGACCACCGCGCTTCAGTTGTTCGGGCGGCGTTCGACCACGGGCCTCAGGGGGTTCGCGGCACCGAGCGCCGCTTTTTATTGCGGCTTCCCGCCAGCGCCAGGTCGATCGCCAGCGGCAGGAACGCACCGATGCAGGCCGCGGCGAGCACGTCGGTCGGCCAGTGCACGCCGAGCACCAGGCGCGACAGTCCCACCAGCAAGGTCCATGCGATCGCCAGCAGCATCGCCGGTCGGCGAAGACCGGGCCAAAGCCGGCCGATGCAAAGCGCGGTCGCCGTCGCGAAGGCCGCCACCACCAGCGTATGGCCGCTGGGAAAACTCGAACCCCAGTACCAGTCGGTCGTCCACAAGGCCGGTCGCGCCCGACCGACGCCGAGCTTGACCAGGAAGACGACGAGCGAGGCGGCGCCGGTCGAGAGCGCGACCAGCAAAGCCTCCTCGCGGCGACGCCGCCACAGCAGCCCGGCCGCGACCGCCGTCGCCAGCGGCAGGAGGAATGCCGACGCGCCGCTATTGGTGACCGCCTGGAAAAATCCGGTCAGCGCGCGCGGCACCTGCGCGCGCACGAACAGCAGGATGGCCTGGTCGATCGGCCCCGATTCCCCGGCCAGCACATCCTCGCTGACCTTGGCCGCCAGCAGCGCGAGCACGAGCATCGACAGGATCGCCAGCCGTCGTTTCGCCAGGGCCGCACTCCAGTGCGGCTGCCAGCGCCGGGCGTAAAGGGCCAACAGCGCGTAGGCGCTGGCGGCGATCAAGGCCAGCACGGTGATTTCGCCGATGAGTTCCGCCAGCACGGCCGACGCCTTTACGTGATGTCCGCCACAGTTTGCCCTATCCCGAGCGGTGCCCGTCGGCGCCGCGGCGCCGCCCATCGGAATTGCCGCGCCGCACCGTGACGGCGGGTTGCAGCGGCGTAAAGTGTGCGCAGGGGACGCGGAATCCGGAGCGCATCGATGGGCACGTATCTGTTCGAACGATCCTCCGAGGCCGGCGCGGGTCGCGACGCGACCGCATCGTTGCCCGACGACATCGCCAATGCCCTCAAGCAGATCGACTGGGTCGACCACTTCACCCTGCACGCCGACGGCGACGAGGACGTGGTGCGCGTGGACGTGGCCTTCGACGAGGAATGGCCGGACTTGCGTGCGTCCGAACCCGGCTACGTCGCCACCGTGTTCCACCGCCTGGCCCTGTGCACGATTCCCAAGCCGACGCTGTCGAAATCCCTCGCCGAGGCCGACGATCCGCTGAGCGCGACGCCGAGCAGCGACGACGATCCCGAGTCCATGGATCTATTTCTCTTCGAAGAATGACTGTTCGAGGAATGACCGGCCGGCCCCCAGGGCGCCGGGCCAGGGTCGAAGATGAACGCTGGTTGTCCGGCGAATCGCCCTTCAGGTCCGCGTAAACATTTATTCAGCCGGTACCGGGCAATCTTTGCCCGAGTGCGGAGCGTCGACATGGTCGCTCGCGCGAAATTGGCGAATATACGGAGAAGCAACATGCGCATCGGTACCCTGAACCGATTGATGATGTCGTTGGCCATTGGCGTGGCCCTGGCCAGCGTCAGCCCGCTGGGGCACGCGCGGGTGGACCAGGCCGACCAGGACCAATCCGACCAGGAAGACCGGCACAAGAAGGACGCGCACGACGGCAGGTCGGCGGAGCAACAGCGCGAAGCCGCGGCGCAACAGCAACGTGAAGCGATGCGCCAGAACGAACCGCGCCAGAACGAGCCTCGCCAGAACGAGCCGCGCCAGACTGGCCGCGAGCGCGAGTACGTGCCGCAGAACCCGCAGGACCGCCCGGCGCCGCAACGCGAAGCGGTCGAGCAGCGCCACGAGCAGCGCCCGGCGCATGCATCGCGACCGGAAGGCATCGCCGAGGGCGATGACCAGGACCGGCGCGCGCTGGAACAGCGCGAGCAGCGTCGCCAGGAACGCGCGCCGCTGGCCCACCAGCCGCAGGACAATCGCGCCGACCACCGCGACGAGCACCAGGACCGCCAGGACAATCGCCAGGACCGCGTTGAGCAGCGGCAGGACGACCGCCAGCAGGTGATCCGCGATCGCCGCGACAACCGCGAAGTCCGCATCGTCAACCGCGGCGACCGCACCCAGCTGGACCGCCAGCAGCAGGACCAGGCGACCCGCTTCAATCGCCAGCACCAACAGGTCCAGGTCCGTTACCAGCAGCAGGCCGGGCAGCTGCAGCAGCAGAACCGCAACCAGCAGTACCGCAGCTACCAGGACTACTGCCGCCGCCACGACCGCCTGTATTCGCGCTACTGGAACGACCGCTACCGCTACTTCAACCTGGAATGGTTCTTCGCGCCGGCGTCCTACCGTTATTACTACGACGGCGGCTACTACGGCATCAACCACTACCAGGCCGACCTGATCCGCCAGGCGATGAACTACGGTTACGAGGAAGGCTTCCATGCCGGCCGTGCCGACAGTTATGACCACTGGCGCTTCGACTATCGCAGCAACTACATCTACCGCGACGCCGACTACGGCTACTACGGCTATTACGTCGACGAGGACGTCTACAGCTACTACTTCCGCGAAGGCTTCCGCCGCGGCTACGAGGACGGCTACTACGGCCGCTACCGCTACGGCCACTACTACCGCGGCTCCTACTCGCTGGCCGACGTGGTGCTGAACTCGGTCTTCCGGCTCGAGCTGATCCGCTACTGAGCCGGCAAGGGTTGCCAAAAGCAGGGGCGCCGACTGGTTTCGGCGCCCCTTTTTTTGCCCGCTATCCGGCCGCGACCACGCCGTTGCGGCCGCTTTCCTTGGCGCGATACAGGGCCTGGTCGGCGCTCTGCATCAGGTTGACGTAGTCGTCGGTCTGCGGCGGCGTGCGGGTGGATATGCCGACACTGATGGTGATGCGGCTGCCGGCCGGGCTGCCGCTGTGGGCGATGCCCAGCGATTCGACGCGGCGGCGCAGCGCTTCGGCGATTTCCTGCGCGGCGGCGGCATCGGTGCGCGGCAGGATCACCGCGAATTCCTCGCCGCCGTAACGCGCCACCAGCGCGCCTTCGTGGCGTACGCCGGCGGCGATGGCGGTGGCGACCTGCTGCAGGCAACGATCGCCGGCGCCGTGGCCGTAAAGGTCGTTGTAGGCCTTGAAGTGGTCGATGTCGATCATGATCAGCGACACCGGCTCGCCGTGGCGGGTGGCGTGGTGCCAGCAGCGCTCGAGCGTCTCGTCGAAGCTGCGGCGGTTGGCGAGCAGGGTCAGGCCATCGGTGGCCGACAACTCGCGCAGGCGGTCTTCGAGCTGCTTTTGCACGGTGACGTCGCGGCAGACCATCACGAAGTGCTGGACGCGGCCTTCGGCGTCGAGCACGCGGTCGACGTCGGCCTCGAGCGGGAAGCGGTCGCCGTCGGCGCGCCGCGACCACAGCGTGCCGTTCCAGTGGCTGCCAGCCTGCAGGCGCGTGCACACCTGTTGCAGCGCGTCGGCGTCTTCGTCGAACACCGGCGGGACGCGGCCGAGCACGGCGTCGAGGGCCTGGCCGGTGATGCGCACGAAGCCGGGGTTGGCGCTGAGCACGCGCAGTTCCGGATCGAGCACCAGCACGCCTTCGTCGGTGTGGCGCACCACCACGTCGGCCAGGCGCAGCCGCTCCTGGGCCGCCTCGAGTTCGTCGATCTTGCCGGCCAGTTGCCGGTTGAGCGCGCCCAGGCGGGCCGCGCCGCGCTTTTGCAGGTGCAGGCCGAAGGTGAAGGCGGCGATCAAGGCCAGTACCAACCCGCAGATCGCCAGCGCGAAGGCGCGGTAACGCGCCAGCGTCGCCAGCCAGGCGTCGGCGTTGACGTCCATGCCGAGCACCGCGACGGTCTTGCCGGTGCCGTCGCGCACCGGCGCGATCGCCGTCACCCAGTAGCCCCAGCGGTCGCGGCTCGGCGGTTCGACCAAGGGCATGCCGTTGCGAAACACCTGCAGCAACGATGCCGAAGGCCCGTCGTAGACGTCGCCAGGCGCGGAGTAGTCCGGCGATTCCGGCGACTCGGCGTCGGCCAGGAACAGCAAGGCGTTCGGATCCGCGGCGGTCGGCCGCATCAGGTAGACGAAACGGAAATCCGGATTGGCGTCGCGGACGCGGCGAAGTTGGTCGCGTACGGCGTCGAACCCGGGCGTGCCGATGTCGGCGCCGCTGCCGCTGAGCGCAGCGATGCGCCCGGCTTCCAGCGTGGCGGCGGCGGTGCGCGCCAGCGACTGCACGCGGGCGCGTTCGATGCTGTTGCCGGTCTGCGCGACGAAGCCGACGAACAACCAGCCCGCCACCAGCGCCGCCAGGAACAGCGCGGCGCCCAGCCACAGGTGGCTGCGATCCGGGCGCGATTCGGCGCTGGCGCTCATGGCGGCTGGCGGGCGCGACTCAGGGCGGCTTGGCCCGGTTGAGCCGGTCGGTCTCGTCCTTGATCATTTTCTGCAACTCGTCGATGTGTTGCTGCGCCCGCTTGGTGCCGATCTCGGCGCCCTGGCGCATCAACATCGGCATCTGCGTGATCACCTTGCGGCCGGCCGAAGTCTCGGCGAACTTGCGCACCTCGCGCAGCTCCTTGGCGGTGAACGTGGCGATGTAAAGGCCGAGGAGGTCGTTCTTGAGCGCGTCGTAGCCCATGTATTTTTCGAAGAACGACTGCATCACGTTGCGATACGGCGCCAGTTCCGGCCGCTGCTTGATCTGGGCGTCGAGCATGACGTCGACGTTCTGGTCGACAGTCACGCGCATGCCGATCGCCTCGAACAGCGCCTCGGCTTCGGCCCGGGCATCGGGCTCGGCGCGGCTTGCGCCGGCGAACGCCAGCAACAACGCGCACACGCCCGCCTGCATCGCCTTGGTCATTGCTTTCCCCTTGCTTGGCTCAGTCGTCCGAACGCGCCTCGGCCAGCAGCTGGCGAACGACGTCCTGCTGCGCGGCCACGAATTCCACGCCGGCGTGGGTCGTGCTGATGCGCACGACCCGCGCGTCGATCTCGATGGTCTGGGCGCCGGGGAGCAGGAAGCTCAGCCGTACCGGCGTGCCGATCGCGATGCTTTGCGGCAGCGACCATTCGAGCCCGGCGCCGCTCTCCGACAAGTCGATGACGGAAGCGATCGGCGCCGGTTCGTTCAGCGCCAGGAAGGCTTCCAGCTTGACCCGCCGGCGCGGGTGCCGGCGCTTGTCGAGGGTGCTCATGCGGCCATGGTGCCCGGAGTCGCCGCCGCCTGCAACGGCCCTACTTCGCCAGCGCCTGCACGGCCTGCAGCGTCTGCTTGACGTGGTCGTTCGGGTTCAAGTCCGAGTAAACGTGCACGATCACGCCGGCCGGCGAAATCACGTAGGACGTGCGGTTCGACCACTCCGGCTTCTGCGCCAGGATCGCGTCGTACTGTTTGGCGATGGCGGCGCCGGTGTCGGCGGCGACCGGAAATTTGCCGCTGCAGTGTTCGGTCTCGCCGGAGAACGCCGCCAGCTGGTCGGTATTGCCGGCGGTGACGCCGATCACCGTCGCATGGGCGGCCTTGAAATCGTCGATGGCGACGGAGAACAGGTGCGCCTCGACGTTGCAGCCGGAGGTGTGCGCGGCCGGGAAGAAGTACAGCACCACCGGGCCTTTCTTCAGCGCCTTGGCGAGCTTGAAGGTGAAAGGCTTGCCGGCGAGGAAGGCCGGTGCGCGGAAATCCGGCGCCTTGTCGCCGACTTTGAGCGTTGCCGAAGCTGGCGATGCCAGCACGGCGAGGAACAGCGTGGCGGCGACGATGCGCGCGGTCAGGGTCTTCATGGTGGATCTCCTTGGCACGAGAACCGGAAGCATAAACCCTGGCCGGTGAATTCCGCGCGAGGCCTGGCCCTTGCGTTCAGTGCCCGACAATCCCGTAACCGACGTAGAGCTTGTCCAGTTCCGGCCGCATGCCCAGGCCCTTGGCGACGTCGGCATCGCCGGCGGCGGTTTGCCCGAGCGCGCGCTTGGCCAGGCCACGGACATAGTAGGACGACGCCTCGCCGGGCTCGCCGGCAATCGCGGCATCGTAGTCGACGATCGCCTCCGGGTAGCGACCCATGCGGAAGCGCACGAAGCCGCGGCTGTTCAATATGGTCGCGTCCTTCGGTTCCAGCGCCAGCGCGCCATCGCAATCGGCGAGCGCCTTGTCCAGGGCTTGGTTCAACACCGCCCGCGCCCAGCAACGATTGTTCAGGGCTTCGCCCGATTTAGGATCCAAGGCGATGGCGCGATCGTAGAACGGCAGAGCGTGGGCGGGATCTTCCTGTTTGTCGTAGGTCATGCCCATCGCGGTGAATGCCGTCGCATCCTTGGGGTCCAGCTGGGTGGCCTTGAGGAAATCCTTGCGCGCCGCTTCCATGTCGCCGCTCATGGCAAGGATGCCGCCACGCAGGTTGTAGACATCCGTCGTGGCGGGATCCAGCTCGATGGCCTTGCCGAGGTCGACCAGGGCCTCGGGCTCGTGACCGGTCATGTACCTGGCGATGGCACGGTGAGAATAGGCATTCACCCGCGTGTCTTTGGCGGCCTTGTCGTCGGCGATCAGCGTCGAGCAGGCGATGATGGCAATGTCCGGCGCGTTCTGGGCGTCGTCGCAGCTCTTGATCCGCGCCTGTTCCGGCGAAACGCTCGCGGTCGTCGCGGCCGGCGTGGCCACGATCGGCGGCGCCGGCGGCGCCGGCCCGGCATTGAGCGCCATGAAAGCGCTCACCGCGCCGTCGAGTCGGCGCATCAGTGCGTCCAGGCTGGCCTCGGAATCGCCTTGCGCGCCGGCGCAGATCATGAAGATCTTGTTGCGCGCATACACCGTCGCGACCACCACCGCTATCTTCACCGGCTGCGCCAGGTTCGCCGAATTGACCTTCAGGACCATGATGAAGCGGGTCGAGATGGCGTCGTTCAGATAGACGCGGGGTTTGTCCGTCACGGCCATCGCCAGGTCGGCCCGCTGATTGTCGGTGGCAGCGTTCAGGCGCTTGTTCAAGCCCTCGGTCTCGTGCCTGATCAGGCTCTTGAAGTCCAACTCGCCCATCTGCTTGGCCAGGGCTTGCTGGAACTGCGACCACTCCCCGGCGTCGTAGCTGAGGTTCTCCAGGCTGCGCAGCGCCTGGATCTGGAAGTAGGTGCCTTCGGGAATCTTGCCGATCATCTTCAGCTTGATGTCGCTGTCCAACATCAATATTTCCACCATCCGGTGGTCGGGCGAATTGCCCGCGGTATATGTCTCGTAAGTACGTGGCGAGGCTTCGCTCAGGCGCCGGTAGCCGGGCTCGATCGGGTACTGGAACGGGGTGTCGCCAATCGTGAAATCGAAGGTCGCCGCGGGCGCTGGCGCCGGGTCGGCGTTGGCGAGCAACGGCAGGAACAGCAACAGCAGGCAGACAAGTCTCATGTCCGGGTCCGGGGCGTGCGGGGATCAGGGCCAACGATAGCAAGAAAACCGCTGCCAACCGCCACGCCGATCGGGTTTAATGGCGGCTCCTGCCACTCGCCTCCCGGGGTTCGCCATGAAACTGTATTCGCATCCGTTTTCCACCGCCGGCCGGCCGGTGCGCCTGTTGATCGCCGAGCACGGCATCGCCTGCGAGGAAGTGCTGGTCGACCTCATGCAGGGCGCGCACCACCAGGAACCCTATGCCTCGCTCAACCCCGGCAAGATGGTGCCGCTGCTCGACGACGACGGCTTCCGCCTGACCGAGAGCTCGGCCATCCTCAAGTACCTCGCCGACAAGTACGACCTGCCCGAGTATCCGAAGGCGCTGCAGGCGCGCGCCCGCGTCAACGAGGCAATGGACTTCATCAACACGCAGCTCTACCGCGACTTCGGCTACGGCCTTGTCTACCCGCAGCTGTTCCCGCACCACCGGCGGCGCACCGACGAGGCGCACGCGGCCTGCATCGAGTGGGGCCAGAAAGGCGCGCAGCGTTGGCTGCGCGTGCTCAACGACCACTACCTCGGCGGCGGCAGGCAATACCTCTGCGGCGACCAGATCAGCCTCGCCGATTACCTCGGCAGCGGCATCGTCTCGATCGGCGAACTGGTCGGCTGCGATTTCTCCGACTACCCGAACCTGCGCGCCTGGCTCGGCCGGATGAAGCAGCTCAAGAGCTGGGCGAGCGTCAATGCCGTGTTCGAAGGCGCCGTTGCCGGCAACAAGGGCAAGGAGTTCGCGCGGGTCTGAGCGTGCGTGCGTCACGCCGCCAAGCGGTGCTCGTAGTAGGGCCGCGGACGATCGTCGAGGATGGCGTACAACGCAGCGGGGTTTTTCGGATCGGGATCGAGCCAGGCGTCGACGTTCTCGGGCTTGATCGGGATGATGCAGCGATCGTGGCCGGCGGCGGCGATTTCCGCCGGCGGTTCGTCGGTGATGGCGGCGAACGAGAGCAGGTCTGCTTGTCCGGCGTCGGCGCCGGTCCAGTGCGACCACAGGCAGGCCACAAGCATGTCCTGGGCCGGGCACGGCCGGAATTCCAGCACGACGTTTTCGTCTTTTTCGCCCGGCGCCAGTTCGCGATGCGCCATCGCCGCGCGGCCGACGTTCTCGTAGAAGGCGTTGACCACCATGATGCCGTGGCCGTGGCCGAACTGCTGCTTCCAGAAGCCTTCGAGGTTGTCGCGGCGGGCGTTGTAGGTGCCGGGATATTTCTGGTCGTAGGAAGCCGGCTTGCCGGCCGGCCGGCATTGGTAGCGCATCGGCTTGACCACGCGCTTGCCCTTTTCCATCACCAGCACCGGCGCGTACCAGCCGGGAAAGATGCGTGAGTCGCGGTCCAGCAATTCGCTGCGGCGCAAGTCGGCGAGCTTGGCGAGCGCCCATTCGATCTTGCCGGCAGCGATGCGCTGGTCTTCGAGCGCCTTCTTGGTGGTCTTGCTGCGCAGCGTGCGTTCGGCGTCGGCCAGGCGTTTCTTCTGCTTGAACACTTCCTGCTCGAGCTTGCCGGCCTGCCCGGCGTTGAAGGCATCGATCATGGCCTTGATCGCGCGCTCGTCGTCGTTGCGCGGCCGGGCGAAACCGGCGTCCATCGCCTTCGGGATCTTTACCCGCGTGTCGGCTTGCCGGAAACCGTACAGGCGCACGAATTCGATGATGCTCAGGGTCGCGCCCCATTCGCGCACGAAACGATCGTAGGCGGCCCAGCATTGCGCCGAGTAGCACATGCAGCTAGTGCTGCGCGGGCGGCGCCGGCGGCGGTGGCGGATTGGTCGACGCGGCGTCGATCTGCTTGGCGGCGGCCTGCGCTTCGGCCTGCAGGCGCGGCATGATCGCCGCGACGCGCTGCTGGCCGAGTTCAGATCCGGCCTTCATCAGCGCCGGCAGCTTGGTGAGCAGGCTCTTGCCGGCCGGCGAACTATAGTACGCCACCGCCGAATCGACTTCCTCGTCGGTGAGCGTGCGGGCGTAGATCGCCGCGAGCTCGGGCCGGATCGCGTCCCAGCTCAGGCCTTCGTCGAGGATCTTGTCCATGGCCGTCATACGCTCGCCGATCGCTTTCTCGCAAAGCTCGTCGGCGGTGCCGGCCCGCGTGCACTCTTCGCGCAGGTTCTTCTTGATGTTGGTCGTCATGACCTCGCGCATCTGGTCCATGGCCTGCCGGATCTGCAGGACTTCGATCATGCGGCCGACTTTCTTGGCGTCGGCGGCGAAGGCGGGAGACGCTGCCAGCAAGGCGGCGACGAGGACGGTGGCGATGCGCATGGCAAACTCCTGTTGGGCTGCGGCAATTCTACAATTGTCGGTGCGCTTGCGCACACCGCCGGCGGGGAAATACTTAACCCTTTCCCACCGCGATTCCGTTCATGTGCGGCGCCGCCGGCGCATCGGCCTAAGCTCGCCGTCCGGCATCCTCGCCGGCAGGAGCTACGACCATGGACAAGAACATCATCAAAGGCAGCGAGCACGAGATCAAGGGCGCCGTGAAGGAAGTCATCGGCCACGTGACCGGCGACAAGGCCAAGGAAATCGCCGGCAATGTCGAGAAGAACCTCGGCAGGGTGCAGAAGGAAGCCGGCAAGGCAGCGGATGCCATCAAGGACGCCGCCAAGCCCGACTGATTCCGGCGCTTGAGCGACATCTGATGTGAGTGCGACGGCGATCGCGGCCAATACGCGATCGCCGACGTTGCCGGTCGCTGGCCGACATCCAGTAGCGGTGGCCGGCGCCGACCAACCGGATGATCCTGCCAGGACCCCCTGCCTAGCGCGAGAACACGGCGCCGTGCGGCAAGCCGGTGCCTTCCCAGCCGTGTGGCCACACGCGCCTGGCGAAACTGAAACCGACCTTGCCGTCGGTATCGCGGAAGTCTTGATCCACGGTCAGCGCGCCGGTCTTCTGGTCGAGCTGCAGCAGGTACAGGCGATTGTCGTCGTCGTTGTTCGGCGTGGCCACGATGCGCCCGGTCGCCGGGTCCCATCCGGTCCAGTGCGGGCCGAAGGCGTCGTTTATCGTCAGCCGCGATACTTCCACCGGATGCGCGGGATCGGCCAGGTCGAGCACGACGAAGCCGTGCACGGCCGGCACGCTCTGCACGAAGTAGTGCCCGACGATCGTCGGCACGCCGCACCAGTTGCCCGGAAAGGTGTGCACCAGCCTCGCCGCCGGCGCGTCGGTATCGATGCCCGTGATGCGCTCGAGGCCGCAGGCCAGCGTCTGCACGAACACCGAACCGTCCGGGCCGACTCGGGGTTCCTCCGGGCTGACGTGTGCGTAAAGCTGCTTGCCGGGATCGAGGTATGCCGTCTTCAGCAGCTTCAAGTCGGAAAGCCGCCAGACCTGGAAGGTCGTGCCGCTGAGAATGTCCGGCAGGTGCATGGAGGAGTTGGTCGACAGCACCCGATCGATCTTCGGCAGGACGACCAAGCCATAGGGCATCAGCAAACTATCGGCAAATGCCGGGTCGGCATTGCTCGCCGAGCGCACCACCTGGCCGAGGTCGTCGATCTCGACCAGACCGCCGGTTTTCCCCATCGCGCCTTGCGGCATCTGCGGCATCTGCGGCATTGATGGCATTGATGGCATTGATGGCATTGATGGCATTGCCGCCATTGGCGGCATCGCGCCGTGGTCGTGCTGGAACGTGACCAGCACGTGGCCGTTGGGCAGGCGAAGATAGGAATGCGGATGCGCGAACCCGGCCATGTCCTCGAAGGATTTCGCCACGGCCGGATGCAGCGGATCGCGCACGTCCAGGATGAAGCTGCGGCCGGCGTCGTGGTCGTTTACGAACAGCATGCCGCTGGCCGGCATGGTGTATTCGGTATGGTGCGGCCGCACCGTGCGCTGGTCGGTTTCCAACGAGGTCAACATCCGTCCGTAGCTCGGCGAGCGCGGATCGGCGTCGATCACCAGCAGGAAATCATTGCCCTTTTTGTCCTTGTCGCCTGCCCAGACGAACAACGCGTGCGGCGACACCGAGGTCTTCGGCGCCGCCGATAGCGCCGGTACGACGGCGAACGGCGAGATCAGTGCGAATACCGCAAGCAGGCGCAGCAGCATGATGGATTCCGGGAATGCGTTGGCGAGGCCCGATCATAATCCACGGCGCCCGGCCGCCTGCCTCGATCGAAACGCCGCGGTTCTTGCCCGAGACTCCGGGAATCCCTCGTCGCCTGCGCTCGGAAACGGGATCTGGCCCCTTTCTCGTTGGCAACCGTCAGTATTGGATCGGAGGCTTTGCGACGATGCGCCGGCGCGCCGCGCCCAAGCCCGGCGGCCAGTAGCCGAACCAGGCGCTGCCGGTGTCCAGGGTCCGGTAACGATGCACGACGCCGACCAGCCAGGCGATGACGCCGACGAACACGCCGAAACCAAAGCCGATGCCGTGCGCCACGTAATTGGTGCCGCCCTCGCCCGTCATCGCGCCGTGCGAGTCGAAGGTCTGCACGACGTCGGCGCCGAACCAGAACAGCAGCACCCAGAACGCCCGCACGTAAAACGTCCTGATAGGGAACACCAGGAACATCAGGCGCACGCCGATGCGGTTGCCGAGGAACATGACGCCGTAAGCACCGGCAATGGCCGAGATGCAGCCGGACGCGCCCAGGCTCGGGATGTCCATGGCCGGATTGGCGGACACGAACAGCAGGTCGCCGGCCAGGCCGCCGATGAAGTACAGCAGCAGGAACGGGATCGCCCCGAACACGTCCTCGACGTTGTCGCCGAACACGATCAGGAACAACATGTTCCCGATCAAGTGCAACCAGCCTTCGTGGACGAAATCCGAGGTCAGGTATTGCCACCACTGGTGGTGGTCGGGCACCAGTCCGAAGCTGGTGAACCAGGCCTCGGCTTCAGTGGGCGTGGCCAGGAACATCGCCAGGAAGGCCAGCACATTGAGGGCGATCAGCGAATAGGTCGCCCACGGGATCGTCCGCGACTGCGCTTCTTCATCCCAGGGGAACAACCAGAACATGCCGGGACTCTAGCGCAGAAATTGCACGCCGAGATAGAACAGGAACTGCTGGCGCTCGCCCGCGCCGGTGAACTGGCGTCCGAACGCGCCCAGCAGCACTAGGTGTTCGCTCACCGTCTTGCGCGCGCCGATGTTGAGCACGGCCTCGGCCGGGCCATCGGCCGGCCACACGGTGTTGACCTCGGCCAGGCACTGGACTTTCTCCGCGCAGTCCCTGGACCAGAACGCGCCGGCCTGCCATTCGTCGCCTTCGTGGGCGACGAAGTTGCGGGAGAGTTCGATGCCGACGGTTGCCCGGCCCCAGTGCCGCGCCGCTTGCAGCGGGAACACAACGGTGTCGTGCTCCGGCGCGAGGCCGCGCCGGATCGCGGCCGCCGACCAGGACGATTCGTAGTGCGGCTGGATCGCCATCGAGAATCCGGCGCGCTCTTCGTCGATGAAGCGCCAGCGCAGCGCCCACTCTACCGGGCCGGCGCCCGACTGCCATTGCCCGTTCTCGTTGCGCTGGTGGTTCCAGGAGATATGCACCGACACCTGCACGCGTTCACCCCAACCGTAGTTGATGTCGAGGTCCGGCGCGGCCAAGTCCCAACCCGAGCGGCTGTGCGCGCCGGACACGGCGAGATTGATTTCCCAGTTACCGTCGCCGGGCGTGTCGGGGTCATTGGTGATCAGTGGCGGACCGGCCTGCGCCCTGGCCAATGGCGGGGCGCACACGGCCAGCAACACGATCACAGTCCTGAGCAGGCGCATCGGCAGCAGTGGCCCTTAAGTTCCCTGAACCGCATTCTAGACGAGGGTCGAGGCTTAACCTGCGTTAATTCGCCGCGCGTAGGATCGAGCCGATGCCAATTCCGGCACCAAACACAAGGTGATCAACATGTCGCGTCTATTCACCACCGCCATTGCAAGTACGTTCGTTTTCGCTTTTGGCGCATCCGCCGCCATCGCCCATGAGCCGAGTCAAGCCAAGCTGCTTTCGCAGGCGACGGTTTCCGAGGCCACCGCGCAAGCCACGGCACTGGCCAAGGTGCCCTCAGGCAAGATCGCCAGTTCGGAACTGGAAAGGGAGCATCACCGCCTGATCTGGTCTTTCGACATCCTCACGCCGGGAACGAAGGACACTACCGAGATCCAGGTCGATGCCAAGTCCGGGAAGATCGTTTCGACGCAAATCGAAGCGCCAGGCAAGGAAGCCGCCGAAGCGGCAGCCGAAGCGAAGGAAAAGGGCAAGTAACTCCGTCAACCGAGATACTTGACTGCTGCAACCGGGGCCGGGGAACGAACACGCATCAAGCGCCAATATCCCCCGACCCTATTCCGCATGATCGCCAAACATCAGTCGCTGGCTGCCGGCATGGACCTGCGCCAGCTGGCCAGCCGCATCGTAGTCCAGACGCAAAAGCCATCCGAACTCGTCGTCGGGCCAGGTGCGGGGCAGCGTCGACTCCGGGGCCCCGAGTGTGTGCGCCAACGCCAGGATCTGGCCGTGGTGCCAGCACACCAGGGTAGTGGCCTTGTCGTAGCGGCGGTCGTCAAGCAATCGCTTGCACAGTTCCGGAAAATCCTGGTCGGCGACCGTGGAATCGATCGGCAGGCCGAGGGACTGCGCCAGCGGTGTCAGCGTCAGTCGCGAACGCGCGCTGTTCCTGGAATCGGTGGCGGCGATCAGGAACGTCGGCGCCGCCAGCGGCTGCGAATCCCGCATGAGGTTGCGGAAATACGCCACGTAAGCCTGCGCCCGCGTCTGCCCGGCGACGGACAGCGATTGTTCGTGCGGATCCGCTGGTTTCTCGGCGTGGCGGATCAACAGCAGGGTCGCGGATTTCGGCATGGGTGGCGATTCTCGAGGTGGCAACAGGAGTCGACGTGCCGTTTCGCAAATCGAGTGGTTGAAAGTACACTCCGATCCTCGCTACGTCGACAGTTTCGGAGCCGCATCGATGATCCCCCGCCGCCTGGCCGCCAATGTCCGGGAACAGAACTGGTTCGCGGTCGCGATCGAGCTGGTGGTCGTGGTCGTCGGCGTCTTCATCGGCATCGAGGTCTCGAACTGGAACGCCGGGCGCCTGCAGCACGACGCTGCCCGCACCTATGCGACGCGCATCCGCGAAGACCTGGCCGAGAACATCGCCGACCTGGAAACGCGGAAGGCGTACTACCGGCAGGTGCAAAGCCACGGCCTGGCCGCGCTGGCGGCGATGGACCGGCCGGTCGCCTCGCTCGGCGCGCAATTCCTGGTCGATGCCTACGAGGGCAGCCAGGTCATCACCCGGATCGTCGGTCAGCATACCTACGACGAGATCCTGTCGGTCGGCGCGATCAATTCCTTCGCCGACGTCACCGTGCGCAAGCACCTGGCCTATTACTACCTGAGCGTGCGCAATTCCGAGATCTCGTTGGGCTACATCCCGCCGTACCGGGAAACGCTGCGCCGGCACTTGCCCTACGGCGTGCAGCACGAGATCACGAGCCAATGTCCAGAACGGGTCTTGGCCACGTACAGCGATTCGTTCGCCGCGAAGTTGGCTCAGAGCTGCACGATCAAGCTGCCGGCGGCGACCGTTGCCGCTGCAGTGGCCGAAGTCGATATCCCGGAAGTTCGGCTGGATCTGAACCGGAGCCTGGCCGATCTCGACCTGAAGCTGCTCATGTTCGATCGTGTGATCGCCCGCGCCAAGGAGCTGGACGCGTTCCTGGCGCAGCACGATTCCTAAGCGCTAGCCTCCTTGTCCCGTGTCCGGCAGCGGCGCGGCTGTTCTCGCCGGCTTGTGCGCGTCGTAGTTGAACAACCACTGGATGAGGATGCGGTCGTATTGGCTCAGCCCGGCCAGGGAGAAAAGCTGCACGAAGGCTTTGGTGACCCGCTCGGCATCCTGGGGCTCCAGATCTTTCGGGTTGATCACCCAAAGCTGGCCGTTCAACCGCCTCAGCAGATCCGGGGCGGACACGCCCTTGCGGATTCCGGCGGCGACGGAAGCGGTGGCCCTGTCGACGACGCGATTGAGCTTGGCGCGCAGTTTCGGATCGGCGACGCCCTTGTACGAGCCGTCGGGGTCCGCGGCGAAGTGATCGACGCCCTCGAATGCCTCGAGTTTCGTGGCTACGTCATTTTGTTCGGCCGCCGCCACCCGATGCGGGGCCAGAAGGGCCGCCGCAAAAAGGACTGCTGCCATCGTCGAAAACCTTGCCATGCCGCCTCCTGGCTGTTGTGCCCCAAGAAGGGATTCGTCCCTGTTCTTGGCGACCTCTTGGATTGCCGATTATGGCCGAAGTTCCAGAGCCGCAGGCACTCAGAAAAAGGATCTGATCCGTTGCTTCCGTTCCCGGATGCTCAAGAGTTGAATGCGCCGCCCAAAATGGCCGCCGGAATCGCGATCAGCGAACCCAGGGCGATAAGCGACCAGAAGACGTAGATGACGGTCTTGCGACGCGGGTGCTCGCTGCCCATGACCAGCATCACCATCACCGGCACCGCCGAGAACACCAGACCCAAGACCAGCAAGCCCATCACGATCAGCATCGGGATTTGCAACGCTGGCGACGGGTGGATCAGGCCCATACCGCCCAAGATCGCCCCGCCCCAGCCGATGACCACCAGCGCGACGAAAAACGCGACGAGGATTTTGACGTGGGTGCGGAGGCTGAGCATGGCAGTGTCCCGAAAAAGGAGTCAGATTCCCTGTTTGTTCGGCCCAATTGCGAAAGGAAAAGGGATCTGACCCCT
>JANYBA010000142.1 GCA_025360985.1 Gammaproteobacteria bacterium
CAGGCTGGCGAGCCCGCGACGGACATGGGATTTCACCGTGCCGAGCGGCAGGCGGGTCAGCGTGGCGATGTCTTGGTGGCTCATGTCTTGGTGGAATGCCAGGGTCAGGACTTGCCGTTGGATATCGCTGAGAGTCGCGAAGGTCGCTTGTACCGCTCGTGCCGAGGACCAGGCCTCTGCGGTTTGCTCGACGCTCAGGCCTTCACATTCCGTATACGCGTCTTCGACCGCTTCCGGATGCAGTTCTACCTCGCCGGCGTGGCGACTGCATTTGCGCTGCCGGTCCACCGCCCGGCTCCAGGCCAAGGTCTTGAGCCAGGCCAGCACCGAGCCGCGCTCACGGCAGTACTCGGCCGCCTTGTCCCAGACCTGCAGATAGAGGTCGCTGACCACCTCTTCGGCATCGGCAGGATTGCGAACGACGCGCAGGATCAGGCCGTAGACGCAGCCGAGGCTGAGGTCGTAGAAGCGCGCCAGGGCCTGGGCGTCGCGCCCGGCGACCGATCGCAGCAGGCTGGCCAGCTGTTCCTCGTCGCCGGCGCTGGGCAGGGGTTTGGCCTGGGAGACGGGCGCTTGCATGCCGTGAAAGAGTACGCAAAAAAAAAGGCGGCCGCTTTGCGGTCGCCTGAATCCCTGCTCAAGGGTTGGGGCCGGCCGCTCTCCGGGGTAAGTGAGCGACCAGGCATAGATAAGAACGTCGGGGCCGGCAGGAACCGGACAACCGGACTTTCGGCTCGGAACCCTGCACGCGCTGTCGCTAGAGCGATTGCTTTACAATACGCCGCGCCAGAGTCCCGGCCAGCCGCCATACTAAGTCACAATATCCCTTTAGTTACATTAACGTACTGGCGTTTATTGCAGTAGATTCTAGCCAGATCGAGTCGCCGCTACGCGCCACCCGGAGCTTCCCATGCTTTTTGAAACGCTCGCCAAGACCGGCCACGAAGAAGTCGTCTATTGCCACAACAAGGACGCCGGCCTCAAGGCGATCATCGCCATCCACAACACCGTGCTCGGCCCTGCCCTCGGCGGCACCCGCATGTGGCCCTATGCTACCGAACAGGACGCGCTCAACGACGTGCTGCGCCTGAGCCGCGGCATGACCTACAAGGCGGCCGTTTCCGGCCTCAACCTCGGCGGCGGCAAGGCGGTGATCATCGGCGATCCGGGCCAGGACAAGTCCGAGGCGCTGTTCCGCGCCTTCGGCCGCTTCGTCAATTCGCTCGGCGGCCGCTACATCACCGCCGAGGACGTCGGCATCGACGTCAACGACATGGAACACGTGTTCCGCGAAACCGAGTTCGTCACCGGCGTGCACCAGGTCCACGGCGGTTCCGGCGATCCTTCGCCGTTCACTGCCTACGGCACCCTGCAGGGGCTGATGGCGGCGCTGCAGTTCAAGCACGACAACGAGGACGTCGGCAACTACAGCTACGCCGTGCAGGGCGTCGGTCACGTCGGCATGGAATTCGTCAAGCTGCTGCGCGAACGCGGCGCCAAGGTCTGGGTCACCGACATGAACAAGGCCGCGGTCCAGCGCGCCGTCGACGAATACGGCTGCGAAGCCGTCGGCCTCGACGAGATCTACGACGTGCCGGCCGACGTCTATTCGCCGACCGCCCTCGGCGGCACCATCAACGAAAACACCATCGACCGCATCAAGGCCAAGATCATCTGCGGCGCCGCCAACAACCAGCTGGCCACCGATGCCATCGGCGACGAGTTGCAGAAGCGCGGCGTGCTCTATGCCCCGGACTACGCGGTCAACGCCGGCGGCCTGATGAACGTCTCGCTGGAAATCGATGGCTACAACCGCGAGCGCGCCATGCGCATGATGCGCACCATCTACTACAACCTCGGCCGCATCTTCGAGATCAGCGCCCGCGACAACATCCCGACCTACAAGGCCGCCGACCACATGGCCGAAGAACGCATCGAGGCGATCGGCAAGTTGCGGTTGCCGCACCTGGGCGTGCAGGCGCCGCGCTTCCAGGGCCGCAGCGGTCGCTGACCGGATGCGCACTTTCCCGCTCGGCGACGACATCGACAGCCTGCGCGAGGCGGTTCGCCGGTTCGCCGAGGCCGAGATCGCCCCGCGGGCGGCGCAGATCGACCACGACAACGTTTTCCCGCCGGACCTGTGGCCCAAGCTGGGCGAGATGGGCCTGCTCGGCATCACCGTGCCGACCGAGTACGGCGGATCGGGCCTGGGCTTCCTCGCGCACCTGGTGGCGATGGAAGAGATCTCGCGGGCTTCCGGCAGCATCGGCCTGAGCTACGGCGCGCACTCCAACCTGTGCGTGCAGAACCTCTACCACAACGGCAACGAAGCGCAGCGGAACAAATACCTGCCGAAGTTGTGCAGTGGCGAGTTCAAGGGCGCCCTGGCGATGAGCGAGCCCGGCGCCGGCTCCGATGTGGTCGGCTCCATGGCTTGCCGGGCTGAGTTGAGCGGCGATGCCTGGGTGGCCAACGGCAGCAAGATGTGGATCACCAACGGGCCCGAGGCCGACGTCGCGGTGGTTTACATGCGTACCGCCGGCAAGGACGCGGGTTCGCGCTGCATGACCGCCTTCATCGTCGAGCGCGGCATGAAGGGATACGCCACCGCGCAGAAGCTCGACAAGTTCGGCATGCGCGGCTCCAACACCTGCGAGCTGGTATTCGAGGACTGCGAGATCCCGGCGGCCAACGTCCTCGGCGAGGTCAACCAGGGCGTCAGGGTGCTGATGGGCGGCCTCAATACCGAGAGACTCGTCCTGACGGGTGGTCCGATCGGGCTGATGCAGGCGGCCCTCGACATCGCCCTGCCTTACGTGCGCGAGCGCAAGCAATTCGACGCCGCGATCGGCACCTTCGGCCTGATGCAGGGCAAGATTGCCGACATGTACACGGCGTTGCAGTCCAGCCGCGCCTTCGCCTACCAGGTCGCGCGTGACTTCGATGCCGGCCACGCCTCGCGGATCGATCCCGCCGCCTGCCTGCTGCACGCGTCGGAAGCCGCGGTGCAGGTGGCGCTTGAAGGCATCCAGGCGCTCGGCGGCAACGGCTACATCAACGAATACGCTACCGGCCGGATCCTGCGCGACGCAAAGCTCTACGCGATCGGCGCCGGCACCAACGAGATCCGGCGCATGCTTATTGGCCGCGAGCTGTTCGAGGGCCACAACTAGGCCTGCTTCGCGGCAAGGCGTTGGACGCGAGCTGTTCGACGACCGCCATTGATCCGGGGCTGAGTTCGATTTGTGAAGGAAGTCGGGTTTTCCCTGAACGGTTTGGCTAGACTCAGTGCTACCCCGCCCGCGGCCGCCAGCAATGGACTTCCTCGCCCGACCCGCTCCCACGACCCTCGCGCCATGGAAGGTCCTGCTGGTCGACGACGAGCCGGAGATCCATGAAGTCACTCGGCTGGTGCTGGGAGGCTTCAAGTTCGAGGACCGGCCGCTGCTGATCCATTCGGCGATGACAGCCGCGGAAGCGCGCGAGTCGCTCGCCGAGAATCCGGACACCGCGGTCATCCTCCTCGACGTGGTCATGGAGAGCGACCAGGCCGGGCTGCACCTGGTCGAGTACATCCGCAAGACGCTCGGCAATCGCAATATCCGCATCGTCCTGCGCACCGGCGAACCCGGCCAGGCGCCCGAGCAGGAAGTGATCACCCGTTACGACATCAACGATTACAAGGAAAAAACCGAGCTCACCGCCCAGAAGCTTTTCACGACCATGTTCGCGTCCCTGCGCGCCTACCGCGACATCATGATCATCGAGGCCAACAAGCGCGGGCTCGAGCGCGTTATCGCGGCATCGGCGCATATTTTTTCCCACGAAAAGACCTCCGAGTTCGCCTCGGCAGTGCTGTCGCAATTGGCCAACCTGGTCGGACTGCAGCGCGGCGCGCTGTATTGCCGGGTCGGCGGCGCGCCCGACA
The DNA here is from genome assembly GCA_025360985.1 of Gammaproteobacteria bacterium. Lineage (GTDB taxonomy): Bacteria > Pseudomonadota > Gammaproteobacteria > Xanthomonadales > Xanthomonadaceae > Arenimonas. Next base: position 3,929 of record JANYBA010000142.1, read on the forward strand.
GCAACAACGGCCATATCCGGGTCGCGGCGGCGACCGGGGAATTCACCCGCTACGTCGACCACAATGCCGACGAAGAGCTGCCGGCGCACATGCTGGCAAGCCTGCAGACGGCCCTTTCCGAGCGTCGCCACCAGTTCCACAAGGACCACTACGTCCTGCACTTCACGGACAGCCAGCGCGCCGACAGCCTGCTTTACGTCGGCGAGTCCTGGGACCTGGACGAGCTCGATTTCAAGCTGGTCGAGGTGTTCTGCACCAATGTCTCGATCGGCTACGAGAACCTGCACCTCAACCAGGAACTGGTCGAGGCGCAGATGGAGATGATCTTTCTGCTCGCCGGCGCCGCCGAATCGCGCTCGCAGGAAACCGCCGCCCACGTCAGGCGGGTTGGCGAGATGGCCTGGTTCCTCGCCAATCGCCTGCAGATGGAGGAGGCGCGCTGCGAACAGCTCCGGCACGCAGCGCCACTGCACGATATCGGGAAAATCGGCATTCGCGACGCCGTGCTCAACAAGCCGGGCGCGCACTCGGTCACCGAGCAGGTGGAAATGCGCCGGCACGCGGAAATTGGCCACCAGATGCTGTCGCATTCGCGCCGCGGCATCCTCAAGCTGGCGGCGGAAATCGCCCTGACCCACCACGAGAACTGGGACGGCAGCGGCTATCCGCGCGGGTTGTCCGGCGAAGACATTCCGATCAGCGGCCGCATCACCATGCTCGCCGATGTCTACGATGCGCTCGGCAGCCACCGCTGCTACAAGGAGCCGTGGACGCCCGAGGCGATCCACGCCTACATGGTCGAGCAGAGCGGCAAGAAGTTCGATCCCAAGCTGGTCAAGCTGCTGCTCGACAACTGGGACACCGTCCAGGACATCCGGGCGCGGATGCCGGACTGAGCCGCGTCACGCCGTCGGCGTCATGCCTTGGGAATTCGCCAACTGAAGCGCACGCCCTCGCCCGGGGCGCTTTCGCAGGCGATCGAGCCGCCAAGCACCTGCGTGGCCAGGTTCCAGACGATGTGCAGACCCAAGCCGGATCCGCCCTCGCCGCGGCGGGTGGTGAAGAACGGTTCGAACATGCGTCGGCGCACGTCTTCGGTCATGCCCTTGCCGTCGTCGCGGTAGGCGAGCAGCACGTTGCCGTCCTCACGGCTGACCGCCAGGCGGATGAGTCCCTCGGCGCGGCCGTCGAAGCCGTGCCGGAGCGAATTCATCACGAGGTTGGCGACGACCTGGTAGATCGCCCCGGGATAGGTGTCGACCAGCATCGGCCCCGGGCAGTCGAGTTCGATCCGATAGGGCGTCTTCTTCAGCGCCGGCTTGAGCGAGGTCAGGATTTCCTGCAGGTACACCGCGAGATCGAGCCGGCGCCGTTCTTCGTTGGACTGGTCCACCGCGACCTGTTTGAAACTACGCACGAGCTCGTCGGCGCGGCGCAGGTTGCGCAGGATCAGCTGGGCGCTTTCCATCGCCAGCTGCCGGAATTGGCCCAGGCGCTCGAGGGAGAGCGTGCCGGCATCGATCTCGAGGCCAATGCGCTTGGTCTCCTGCTCCAGGTGCGAAGCCGCGGTCACCCCGATGCCCAGCGGCGTGTTGATTTCGTGGGCAACGCCGGCGACCAGGCCGCCGAGCGCCGCCATCTTCTCGGAATTGACCAGGTGCGCCTGCAAATGGTGCAACTCGTCCAGGCGCGCCTGCAATTCCTGGTTGCTGCGATCCAGGGCTTCGGTGCGCTGGCTGACCCGCGACTCCAGTTCCTGGTTGAGCACCTCGAGTTCGATCTCATGGTGCTTGAACTCGGTGACATCGCCGGTGGTACCGACCATGCGCAGGGCGCGACCGTCCGGTCCGCGGGCGACCACGCGTCCGCGGGTGCGCAGCCAACGCCAAAGTCCTTCGACGTCGCGGGCCCGGTAGGACACGTCCCAGTGGTCGGTCTGTCCCTTCAGGTGGCGGGCCATCGATGCGTCGAACTCGGCGCGGTCGTCCGGGTGGATCTCGCTGCGCAGCTCGCTGGCATTCGTGACCAGGTCGTGCCCCGAAGCCTTGAGGTGGCGCAGGGGATTGGCGCGGGTGAACTGGTTGGCGGCGAGGTCCAGTCGCCAGAGCTCGTCGCCGGTGCTCCACAGCACCAGGTCGAGCAGCTTGTCGCCTTCTTCCGATGGAGGCATCGGCGCAGGCTAGAGGCTGGAACGGGCACTGGCAAGCGGATGACGCGGGCGCCGGGTAGTCATGGGATAATTTGCCATTGTCCTTTTTCGGTGGTCCGTCGCGGCCGCCCCAACCGGAGTTGCCATGTCTGAAGTCGTCATCGTCGGCGCCCGCCGTACCGCCCTGGGATCGCTGCTCGGCCAATTCACCGGCGTGCCCGCCACGCAATTGGGCGCGACCGCGATCAAGGCCACGCTCGAGCAATCCGGCATTTCCGCCGATTCGGTGTCGGAAGTGATCATGGGCTGCGTGCTTTCGGCGGGACTGGGCCAGGCGCCAGCGCGCCAGGCGGCGATCGCCGCCGGCCTGCCGATGGCGGCAGGCGCGACCACCATCAACAAGGTCTGCGGATCGGGCATGAAGGCGGTGATGCTCGGCCACGACCTGATCAAGGCCGGCTCGGTCGAAGTCGTCGTCGCCGGCGGCATGGAGTCGATGACCAACGCCCCGCACCTGCTCAACGGCTCGCGCACCGGCATCCGCTACGGCAGCGCCGAGATGCTCGACCACATGGCCTGGGATGGCCTGACCAACCCCTACGACAAGCAACCCATGGGCGTGTTCGGCGAACAATGCGTGGCCAAGTACGGCTTCACGCGCGAAGACC
>JANYBA010000177.1 GCA_025360985.1 Gammaproteobacteria bacterium
TGGCCGCCGACCAGAATCACTTCGCTGATGGCGCTGGCGGCGAGCCCGGCGTCCTTCAGCGCAATGCGGCAAGGTTCGATGGTCTTCTTGATCAGGTCATCGACCAGGGCTTCGAGCTTCGCGCGGGTCAGCTTGATGTTCAGGTGCTTGGGACCGGAAGCATCGGCCGTCACGTAGGGCAGGTTGACGTCGGTCTGCTGCGAGGTGCTGAGCTCGATCTTGGCACGCTCGGCCGCGTCCTTCAGGCGCTGCAGGGCCAGCGGGTCCTTGCGCAGGTCGATGCCTTGCTCCTTCTGGAATTCCTCGACCAGGAAATCGATCACGCGCTTGTCGAAGTCTTCGCCGCCGAGGAAGGTATCGCCGTTGGTAGCCAGCACTTCGAACTGCTTCTCGCCATCGATGTTCGCAATCTCGATGATCGACACGTCGAAGGTGCCGCCGCCGAGGTCGTACACGGCGATCTTGCGGTCGCCACCGGCCTTGTCCAGGCCATAGGCGAGCGCGGCCGCGGTCGGCTCGTTGATGATGCGCTTGACGTCGAGGCCGGCGATGCGGCCGGCGTCCTTGGTCGCCTGGCGCTGGCTGTCGTTGAAGTAGGCCGGCACGGTGATCACGGCTTCGGTGACCGTCTCGCCCAGATAGGCCTCGGCGGTCTTCTTCATCTTCTCCAGCACCTTGGCGGAGATTTCCTGCGCGGCCATCTTGCGGCCGTCGCTGGTCTGCACCCAGGCGTCGCCATTGTCATGGGCAAGGATCGAGTAAGGCACGAGGTCGAGGTCCTTCTTGACCTCGGCGTCGGTAAACTTGCGGCCGATCAGGCGCTTGACCGCGTAGAAGGTGTTCTTGGGATTGGTCACCGCCTGGCGCTTGGCCGAGGCGCCGATGATGACTTCGCCGTCCTTGGTGAAGGCGACGATCGAAGGCGTGGTGCGATCGCCCTCGGAATTCTCGATGACCTTGACGCTGCCGCCTTCCATCACCGCGACGCAGCTGTTGGTCGTGCCGAGGTCGATGCCGATGATCTTGCCCATGATGTTGTCTCCCTGGATTTCGTGGCCCGCGGGCCGAATTAAGTCTGGTCCCGATGTGCGGGCGCCGATGCCTGTTTCAAGTCAGTCCTAGTCAAGTCAGTCCGAGGCCGCGACTACCACGAGCGCGGGCCGCAGCAGGCGTTCGTTCAGCAGGTAGCCTTTCTGGAACACCTGCACGACGCTGCCCGGCGCGGCGGCGCCCGCGGGTACCTGGCTGATCGCCTGATGGCGTTCCGGATTGAAGGGTTCACCGGCCGGATCGATGACCTGCAGGCCGTTATCGCCAGCGACCTTCAGCAATTGCTTGTAAGTAAGGTCGAGGCCGTCCCGCAACGGACCGGATTGATCGCCGGCGGCGGCGAGGCCGGCGTCCAGGCTGTCAAGGACCGGAAGCAACTCGGAGAGCAGGCGCTCGTTGGCGAACTTGCGCGCCATCTCGACATCGCGCGCCAGGCGCTTGCGCTGGTTGTCGAGCTCGGCGCGTTCGCGCAGGGATTCCTCGCGCAGCGCAACGATGGTCGCGCGCAATTGGTCGAGCTCGATGGCCAGGATGTCGTTGTCGAGCGCAGACAAATCGATGGACGCGTCCGCGTCCGGCTGGTGTTGCTCGGGAGACATGTTTTTCCTGCCGTGGCTAGGGGTTGGGACCACCGCCCCTGCGGTCGCCCACCGACTCTATGGGGCTGGCGATTCCGGATTCAAGGCCGCCCCGAGCAGGTCGGCCGTGGCCTGGACCATGGGGATCACCCGCTCATAGGCCATCCGGGTCGGGCCGATCACGCCGATCACGCCGAGGACCTGCCCTTGCGACGAATACGGCGCAGTGACGATGGTGCAGTGGCCCAGGGGCGCCAAGCCGCTCTCTTCGCCGATGAACACCCGGACCCCCGGGGCCTTGGTGCAGCGCTCGAGCAAGGCCAGGATCTCGCGTTTGCGGGCGAAGGCCTCGAACAGTTCGCGCAGACGGTCCATGTCGGCGAGGTCCTGGACGCCCATCAACCGGGTCTGGCCGGCCAGGAGCATGTCTTCGCCCACGGGCTCGAAGGCCTGGTCCGACAAGTCCAGCGCGGCCGACAGCACGCGTTCCATTTCGCTGCGGGTGTCGCGCATCTCGCGCAGCAGGGTCGCCCGGATGTCGGCCAGCGGCCGGCCGGCAAAATGGCTATTCAGGTAATTGGCGGTTTGCTCCAGTTCCGAGGGCGAATACGGACGGCGCGTGTGGATGATCCGGTTTTGCACCTCGTTGTCGGTGAAAACCAGCACCACCAGCACGCGGTTACCGTCGAGCGGCACGAATTCGATCATGCGGAAGGCGAAGGCGGTGCGCTGCGGCACGGTCACGACCCCGACGAACTGGCTCATGGCCGAAAGCAGTTCGCTGGCATTGGTGAGCAGGGCCTGCGGGCCGGCGCCGGTCGGCATGCTCGCGCGCAGCCGCGACAGTTCCGCGTCCGGCAAGGGCTGCATTTGCAGAAGGCTGTCGACGAAGACCCGATAGCCCTGCGGCGTCGGCACCCGGCCCGCCGAGGTATGCGGCGCCGAGATCAGGCCGATTTCCTCGAGGTCGGACATGATGTTGCGGATCGTCGCCGGGCTGACGTCCAGGCCGGACTGCCGGGCCAGGGTGCGACTGCCGACCGGTTCGCCGTCGTGGATGTGCTGGGCGATGAGGGTCCGCAGGAGGCGACGGGCGCGGATGTCGAGGATAGCGGGCATGGTTCATAGATAAGCCCGTCAGTGAGGCAAAGCAAGCTCGATGTCGAAGCGGAATTCTTACGCGGGCACGCGGAACTATCCCAGCCGCGCCACCGTTGTTTCAGGCAGAATTGCCGCCGACCATGCTCACGCGCCTCAGCCTCCGCGATTTCGCCGTCGTCAGCCTCGCCGAAGTGGACCTCGACCGCGGCATGACGGTGTTGTCGGGCGAAACAGGCGCCGGCAAGTCGCTCATCGTCGACGCCCTGCTCTGGCTGACTGGCGCCCGCGCCGACACGGGAATCGTTCGCCATGGCGCCGAGCGCGCCGAACTGAGCGCGGAATTCGAGTTGCAGGACGGCGCGCCCGGACTATCCTGGCTGCGCGACAACGAACTCGACGAAGGCTCGACCTGCACCTTGCGGCGGGTGATCCGGGCCGACGCCGGCTCCCGCGCCTGGATCAACGGCCGGCCGGCGACGCTGGCGCAATTGTCGGATCTCGGCGCCCTGCTCGTGGAGATCCACGGCCAGCACGAGCACCAGGCCCTGCTCGAGCGCGGCCACCAGCTCGAATTGCTGGACGCCTTCGTGCGCCAGCCGGCCTTGAATATCGAAGTGGCCGCCCAGGCCCGGCGCTGGGCCGGTTTCGACCGCGAGTTGTCCGAGCTCGACGCGGCCGGCGATGCCGCCGAGCGCTTGGCCTACCTCGGGCACCAGTGGGTCGAGCTGGACCATGAGTCGCTGGAACCCACCGACATCGACGAGTTGGTCCAGGCCCATCGCCGCCAGTCCGCCGTGTCGGGGCTGCTCGCTTCCTACGACTCCGCCTTGCTGCATCTGGCCGACACCGAGGGGCTTTCGCCGATACGTGTGCTGCGTCAGGCCGGACTCGAACTGGGGCGCAAACTTGATAGTGAGCCACGCCTCACGAATGTCCTGGAACTCATTGAAAGTGCTGGAATTCAGATAGACGAATCGGTGGCTGCCATCGAGCGCCTGCGCGACGAACTCGACCTCGATCCCGCCCGCCTGCAGGAGCTCGATAACCGACTCGGACGGCTCCACGACCTGGCCCGCAAGCACCGGATTCCCATGGCCGAACTGGCGCATCGCCGGGACACCATCGCCGCCGAACTCGAGGCCCTGCGTGGCAGCGGCGAGAGAAGGATGAAGGCCGCCAGGGAGCGCGACCAGGCGGCGATGGCATGGCGCGAGGCGGCGTCGCGACTGGGCAGCGAGCGTCACGCGGCGGCCCGCGCCCTTGCCGCTGCCGTCGGCGGACTGATGGCCGAGCTGGGCATGCCCGGCGGCGCGTTCGAAGTGCAGCTGTTGCCGCTCGACGATGCCGGGCCGTCGCGCTCGGGCGCAGAACGCTGCGAATTCCTGGTCTCGGCCAATCCGGGACAACCCCCGCGCGCCTTGCGCAAGATCGCTTCGGGCGGCGAGTTGGCGCGGATCAGCCTGGCGATCGAAGTCGCCCTGCTCGGCCTGGATTCGGTTCCGACCATGGTCTTCGACGAGGTGGACGCCGGGATCGGCGGCGCCGTGGCCGAAGTCGTGGGGCAGAAGCTCCGGGCACTGGGCGAAACGCGGCAAGTACTTTGCGTGACCCACCTGCCTCAGGTGGCGGCGCAGGGGCACAGGCACCTGCGGGTCAGCAAGGCCGTGGCCGGCCTGCAGACCCACAGCGCGGTGTCGGAGCTGACCGGCAACGATCGCGTCGAGGAACTGGCGCGGATGCTCGGCGGCGTCGAGATCGCCAAGGAGACCCGCGCCAATGCCCGGCAGATGCTGGCACGCGCGCAAGGCGCCTGATCGTTTCGGCGGGGCATTGGCCCCGACTTAGCGCCGCCAAAGACGTCGGGGACAACGCCCCGCCCACGATCGAGGCGCTACGTCTTCTTCGCGCGCACGTACAACACCAGGCTGTGCTCTTCGAGCTGGTAGCCATGGCGCTCGGCGATCTGTTTTTGCAGCGCTTCGATCTCGGGGCTGGTGAACTCGGTCACCTTGCCCGTGTCGAGGTCGACCATGTGGTCGTGGTGCTGGCCATGGTCAAGTTCGTACACCGCTTGCCCGCCTTCGAAATTGTGCTTGAGCACCAGGCCCGCCGCGGCGAATTGGGTCAGCACGCGATAGACGGTTGCCAGCCCGATGTCCTCGCCGTGGTTGACCAGGTGCCGGTAGATTTCCTCGGCGGTCAGGTGGCGGGCGTTGCCGCTTTCCAGCAACTCCAGGATCCGGGTGCGGGGATGGGTGACCTTCAGGCCAGCCTTGCGTAGATCCTCGGATTCCATGGCCTCGCCCCTCCACTGAAACTTTGTTGGGCCGACGCGGGTCGGTGCTTGGTGTATTATCGCCAGCCAGACGACCAATGACCATGCAGACGATGCGCAAGGCTTACCTACTGATCCTCACGGTGCTGCTGGCTTCGGGCTGCGTCATCTACCGCCAGCCGGTTTTCCAGGGCACCCTGCTCGAAAAAACCAATGTCGACCAGTTGAAGGAAGGCCTGAGCCATGCGCAGGTCCAGGCGCTGCTGGGGACCCCGGTCGTTGCCGACCCCTTCCACGACGCCCGCTGGGACTACACCGCCAGCCAGCAGCACCGCCACCACCGCCCCGAGGTCAAGACCCTGACCCTGTGGTTCCAGGACGACAAGCTGGTCCGTTGGGAAGGCGAGTATTTCCCGGAACAGGACGTCGGCCTGGTCTATGAGATGGCCAAGTTCGGCAACTTGCCCAAGGACAAGGACAAGAAGGGCGCCAAGCACTAGGCCTTTCGACTGGCGCGTTTCGCTTCCGCGGCGCGCTGTTTCCTCGCCTGTTTGGGATCGGCCTGCAGGGCCCGCAACAACTCGATCCGATCACCATCGTGCAGGCGCGTCCGCGCCGTGGCCACTCGACCGAACACCGCCATCCCGGCCGGATCTTCCAAGCCGGATCGGTGCGTTTCCGGTAACCACGCATTGCCCGCCGCGGCCAGCGCCTCGGCCACGGTGGCGCCGACAGCAAGCCGCACCGACGTGTTCCAGTAACGGCCGGCCAGCGCGTAGACCAGCTCGACTTCGATCGCCGGTGCGTCCGATTCAGTCATCGCTTCGGTTGGCCTCGCGGCAGAAGTCGTCGACCAGCCGATCGGCCAGGCCCTGGAAACCGATGGCCAACGCCGAGCCGACCAGCTTGCTGGCGACATCGAACTCCAGGCTCAGGCTGACCTTGCAGGCGTCCTCGGCAAGGGTATGGAAAACCCAAAGTCCGTTGAGCTCGCGGAATGGCCCTTCGACCAGCTTCAATTCGATCCTATTGGGCGGCGCCAGGGCATTGCGGGTGGTGAAACTGGTGCGCAGGCCGGCGATGCGCAGGTCCAGCCGCGCAAGCATGTGCTTTTCGGATTGCTCGAGTACTTCGGAGCCTTCGCACCAGGTGAACCGACGCGGATAGCTGCCGACATCGTTGACCAGGCCATACATGCGCAGCGCCGAGTGGCGAACCAGTGCGTGTCTGTGGATAGCAGTCATCTGCGACAATGGGCCCCGAGGCCGTTGTTGTCCAAGAGCTCATGTCCAAGATCAAAGAAGCCAAGAATAGCGCAGCCGGCAAAGGCAAGGGCGAACAGGGCAAGACCATCGCCCTGAACCGCAGCGCGCGCCACGAATACCAGCTGGAGGATCGCTACGAGGCCGGCATCGCCCTGCAAGGCTGGGAACTGAAGTCGATCCGCGCCGGCCGCATGAACATGGGCGACGCCTATGCGATGGTGAAGAACGGCGAGATCTTCCTGTTCGGCTCGCAGATCACGCCGCTGATCCAGGCGTCCAGCCACGTCGTCATCGACGACCGGCGCACGCGCAAGCTCCTGCTGCACCGGCGCGAGATCGACAAGCTGGTCGGGAAAGTCGAGCGCGAGGGTTACACGCTGATCCCGACCGCCTGCTACTGGAGCCGCAACAAGGTCAAGCTGGAACTGGCTCTGGCCAAGGGCAAGCAGGCGCACGACAAGCGCGCCGCGGAAAAAGACCGCGACTGGGCGCGCGAGAAGCAGCGCACGATGCGAAAGCACAACAAGAACGCCTAGGCACCTCCAGAAGGAGCGAATTTATTCGCGACCCAAGATCGCGGCGAATCCTGTAGCGAATGAATTCGCTCCTACCGGG
>JANYBA010000245.1 GCA_025360985.1 Gammaproteobacteria bacterium
GTCGCGGCCTATGTCGCCCCTGCAGCGTCAAGAAAGGTCTTTGGCCGCAGCCACCACGGCATCCACCGTAATGCCGAAGTGCTTGAACAACGCATCGATCGGCGCCGAGGCGCCGAAGGTGTCGATGCCGACCACCGCACCGTCGAGACCGACGTACTTGCGCCAGAAGTCGGTGACCCCGGCTTCGACCGCCACACGCTTGCGGCAGGACGCGGGCAACACCGACTCCCGCCACTCCGCCGGCTGCCGGTCGAAGTGATTGGTCGAAGGCATCGACACGACGCGCGCCTTGACGCCTTCGGCCTCGAGTTGGCGCGCCGCCTGCATGGCCAGTTCCACTTCCGAGCCGGTGCCGATCAGGATGAGATCGAAGTGCCCGCCGGCCGGCTCATTCAGCACGTAACCGCCGCGGGCGATGTCGCCGAGCTGCGCGGCTGTGCGCAGCTGGTGCGCGAGATTCTGCCGGCTGAACACCAGGCAGGTCGGGCCGTCGCGGCGTTCGAGGCCACGCTGCCAGGCCACCGCCGATTCGACCGCATCGCAGGGACGCCAGACTTCGTTGTTCGGGATGTAGCGCAGCGCGGCCAGGTGCTCGACCGGCTGGTGGGTCGGGCCGTCTTCGCCGAGGCCAATCGAGTCGTGGGTGAACACGTGCACGACGTTGGCCGGGATCAGCGCCGACATGCGCAGGGCGTTGCGCGAATAGTCCGAGAACACCAGGAAAGTGGCGTCGTAGGGCCGGAAGCCGCCGTGCAAGGCCAAGCCGTTGCAGATCGCGCTCATGCCGAATTCGCGCACGCCGAAATAGATGTAGTTGGCATTGGCGTCGGTGGAGGTGACCGACTTGCTGCCCTTCCAGAGCGTGAGGTTGGAATGGGCCAGGTCGGCCGAACCGCCGATCAGTTCCGGCAAGAGCGGGCCAAAGACGTCGAGCGCCATCTGCGAAGCCTTGCGCGATGCCACCACCGGGCCCTCGGCCTGGAGTTTTTCCACGTAGGCGCGCGCCGCCTCGGCGAAGCCGTCCGGCAGCTCGCCGTGCGAGCGCCGCGTCAACTCAGCCGCGAGTTCCGGATACTGCCTGGCGTAGGCATCGAACGTGCGGTTCCATTCCTCTTCGCGCACCAGGCCGATGTTGCCGGCGCGCCAACCGTCGTAAATCTCTTTCGGGATTTCAAAAGGCGCGTACGGCCAATTCAATTGCGCGCGGGCGGCGGCGACTTCGTCCTTGCCCAGCGGCGCGCCGTGCGCCGATTCCTTGCCGGCCTTGTTCGGCGAACCGAAACCGATGACGGTTCGGCAGCAGATCAACGTTGGCTTCTGCGATTCCGCCTGCGCGGTCCTGATCGCCTGGGCAATCTCGACCGGGTCGTGGCCGTCGACCTTGCGGATCACCTGCCAGCCGTACGCCTCGAAGCGGGCGGCGGTGTCGTCGGTGAACCAGCCATCGGTGTTGCCGTCGATGGAGATCTTGTTGTCGTCCCAGAAGCAGACCAGCTTGCCCAGGCCCCAGGTGCCGGCCAGCGAAGCCGCTTCGTGCGAGATGCCTTCCATCAGGCAGCCGTCGCCAAGGAACACCCATGTGGTGTGGTTGACGATCGCGTGTTCCGGGCGGTTGAAGCGCTGCGCCAGCAATTTTTCCGCCAGCGCCATGCCCACGGCATTGGCAAGGCCTTGGCCGAGCGGACCGGTGGTGGTCTCGACGCCGGGCGTGTGCCCGAATTCGGGGTGGCCGGCGGTTTTGCTGTGCAACTGGCGGAAGTTCTTCAGCTCTTCGATCGGCAGGTCGTAGCCGGACAGGTGCAGCAACGCGTACTGCAGCATCGAGCCGTGGCCATTGGAGAGCACGAAGCGGTCGCGGTTGAACCACTTCGGATTGTTCGGGTTGTGGCGCAGGAAATCGTTCCAGAGCACCTCGGCGATGTCGGCCATGCCCATCGGCATGCCGGGATGGCCGGATTTGGCCTGTTCGACCGCATCGGCGGCAAGAAAACGGATGGCGTTCGCAAGATCGCGGCGGGTCGGCGTCATTGGCGGCTCGGGCAGGACAGGTTTTTTGAAAACCAGGGCGCCCGGTCACGCCGGGCGGCCTATTCTAGCCGAGCGCCTGCGCCTCTGTTTCGCCGCTGCGTCGCGAAACGACCACGGCCGTGGCCAGGTCGCCGGTCACGTTCAGCGAAGTCCGGCACATGTCCAGGAAGGTGTTGACGCCAAGGATGATGGCGATGCCCTCGGGCTTGAGCCCGATGATCCCGCAGATCATCGCGATCACCGGCAGGGACCCCGACGGGATGCCGGCCGTGCCGATGCCGCCGAGGATGCACAGCCCCAGCACCATCACCTGCTGGGACAGCGGCAGGTGCATGCCCGACACTTGCGCCAGGAACAGCACGGTCACGCCTTCGAACAGCGCGGTGCCGTGGTGGTTGGCCGATGCGCCGACGGTCAGGACGAAGCGCGAGACCTTGCGCGGCAGCTTCAGGTTTTCCTCGGCCACCCGCAGCGTGACCGGCAAGGTGGCGGTCGACGAAGCCGTGGCGAAGGCGGTCAGCATGGCTTCCTGGCTGCCGCGGAAAAACGCCCGCGGCGACATTCCGCCCATGAAGCGAACCCACAGTGGCAGCACGACGAAGGCGTGCAGCGCGAGCGCGGCCAGCACCGTGACCACGAACCAGGCCAGGCCCTCGATGACATCCCAACCCAGGTTCGCCGTGAGCTTGAACATGAAACAGGCCACCGCGTACGGAGCCAGCCGGATCACCAGCCCGATCAACCGCATGCAGATCTCGAACAGGCCCTGCAAGGCGTTCTTGAACGCCGCCGTGTGCGGCGTGGGCGTCATCACCAGGCCGATGCCGAACATCAATGCGAAGAAGACAATGCCGAGCTTCTGCTTGTCGTCGGTGGCCGCGGCGATCGCGTTGTGCGGCACGATCGAGACGATCAGGTCGATGAAGTTGAGTTGCTGGCCGCTGCTCACGACTTCGCTGGTCTTGGCGGCGCCAGCGGCCATCGCCCGCTCGACCAGGTTCGGATCCAGGTGCAGGCCCGGCTGCAGC
>JANYBA010000239.1 GCA_025360985.1 Gammaproteobacteria bacterium
GTCCAGGCCGCCGCGCGGCGAGATCCGGGCATTGACCGTCGGATGGGGGTGGGCGCCGTGGTTCATGGCAGGGAAGTCATGCCGGCGAAGAATGCAGGTAGGTGGCGATGCCGTCCATCAGCATCTGCACCGAAATGGCGATCAGCAGCATGCCCATCAGGCGTTCGACCGCGACCAGCACCCGCTGCCCGAGGATCTTGTACAACGAAGTGGCGCAGAACAGGATCACGGCGGTGCCCAGCCAGGCGATCAGCAGGGCCAGGCTCCAGTCGCCCATGCGGGTTGGGTCCTGGCTGCCGAGCAGCATCACCGAGGCCATGCCGGACGGGCCGGCGACCATCGGGATGGCCAGCGGCACGATGAACGGCTCGCCGTCGATGGCGTCGCCGAACATTCCTTCCGCGCTCGGGAAGATCATTTTCAGGCCGATCAGGAACAGGACGATGCCGCCAGCGATCGAAACCGATTCCTGGCGCATGTGCATGGCGTCCAAAACGAACTTGCCGCACCACAGGAAACCGAACAGCACGCCGAGCGCTATCAGCAGCTCGCGCGCCACCACGACGCGCTGGCGCTGCGGCGTCAGCGGTTTGAGCAGTCCCAGGAAGATCGGGATGTTGCCGAGCGGGTCGAGGATCAGGAACAGCAGCAGGGCGGCGGACAGCGTGGTCATGCCGTGGGCCTTGGCGCGTACACCTTGCCACGCTGGCCACGCCCTGCTTCCGACAGCAGGTGCACGCAGGCCGGCGCATACACGGCCGGCGCCGGGAACACGGTCGCGGCTTCTTCGACGTAAGCGCGGCTGCGCACCGTGCTGCGCATTGGACCTGGGAGAAGCGCGCTGACGCGCACCGGGCCGCTCGTGGTCTCGTCGTGCAGCATGGTCATCAGGCCGACCAGGCCGGCCTTGGCGACGCCATAGGCGCCCCAGTAAGCGCGATTGACCCGGGACAGGTCGTCACCGACGAAGACGACAGCGCTGTCCGCTGCTTTCTTCAACCACGGCAGGCAGGCCTGGGTCAGCAACCAGGGCGCGGTGAGATTGACGTGGATCTGGCGCAGGAAGTCTTCCGGCGGCGTCACTTCCAGCGGACGCAGGCCGGTGAATTCCGCGGCGCAATGCAACACGCCGTGCAGGCCGCCGAACTCCGCGCCGATCTTGTCCGCCATCGCTTCATAGTCGGCCGGATCGGCGCCGGCGAGGTCGAGCGGATAGATCGCCGGCTCGGCGCCAAGCGCCTTGATGGCGTCGTAGACACGGCTGAGCTTGGGTACTTTCCGGCCGAGCAGCACGACGGTCGCGCCGGCCTGCGCGCAGGCGCGGGCGGCGGCATCGCCGAGCCCGCCGGGCGCGCCGGTCACCAGGATGGTCCGCCCGGACAACGCGTCCGCCGGCGGGACCGGCAGCCCGGTCATGCCGCCTTCTGCGCCTCGGTGACCATCCGCGCCAGCTCGCCGCTCTCGAACAGCTCGACGGTGATGTCGCAACCGCCGATCAATTCGCCATTGATGAACAACTGCGGAAACGTCGGCCAGTCGGAAAAGCGCGGCAAATTGGCGCGGATTTCCGGATCCTCGAGCACGTTAACGCTGTGGAATTGCGCGCCGGCCTGCTTCAGGACCTGGCTGGTGCGGCTGGAAAAACCGCACATCGGGAATTGCGGCGTGCCTTTCATGAACAGCACGATCGGGTGGGACTCGACGACGCCCTTGATCCGGTCCACCACTGGGTTGCTTGCCATTGCTTTCCTCCGTTCACGCCCCGGCAAGAGGCCGGCCGGCGAATAGGGGTAAAATTATAGCTTCCCTGAACCGCCCACGCTGGAGATCCCGATGGCCATCGAACTGCCCGCCCTGCCCTACGACCGCGCCGCGCTCGCGCCGCACATCTCGGCCGAGACCATCGACTTCCACTACGGCAAGCACCACCAGACCTACGTGACCAACCTGAACAACCAGATCAAGGGCACCGATTTCGAGGCCATGGACCTGGAAGCCATCATTCGCAAGGCGCAGGGCGGCATGTTCAACAACGCCGCGCAAATCTGGAACCACACCTTCTACTGGAATTGCCTGGCGCCCGCGGCCGGCGGCGAGCCGACCGGCAAGCTCGGCGACGCCATCACGACGGCCTTTGGCAGCTTCTCG
>JANYBA010000282.1 GCA_025360985.1 Gammaproteobacteria bacterium
CGGGGGCGGCAGCGGCGTTCCATCAAGCTTGTTCAACAGCAGCGTCTGGTTCTGGCTGGCGTTTTCCGTCGTGTAGAAGGCACCGAACATCCATTCGAACGGACCATTCGCCTTCGACACGAGGCGAAATTCCTGGGTGAACTTGTGCAGGGAAAAGTCGAGGTCGAAAGGGGAACTGCCCGGTGCAGGCAGGCCAAGCAGCAGGTTGGCGACTTCGCCGTAGAGCAGGGTCGCGTCCACGCGCTGGAAGGTCGTCGTGTCCGAGTAGCCGGTGGCGGACACGAAGTCGGCCCAGCCCAGGTCCCAGTTCACGGTTGCGGAAAAGTAGTCGACGTCCTTGCTGAATTTCTCATTCACGAAGACGTTGTTGACCAGGTCGCCGTACAGCGGCTTCAGGGTGGTGGGGTGCAATGCGGTTTGCGCGTTGTTGTCGCTGTCGCCGGTCTGGCGCATGGCCGAGAGGCTGAGGCTGGCCGTGTCGCCCTGCCACAGCAAGGCAACGCGGGCGCTGGTCTGGCTGCCACTATTGATGTTTCTCTCGCCGTTGACGCTGTTGTCGATGTAGCCGGGAAGATCGTTGCGGGCATAGCTGAAGCGCAGGCCGACGCGGTTGGTCACCAGCGGTACGTTGCCGCCGAAGCGGGCGATCCAGCCGAGGTCGCCGGAACTTTCCACGCTGGAAATCCCGCCGCCGAAGCGGAACTCGGTTTCGCTCAGGTCCGGTGCGATGGTCACGTACTTGACCAGGCCGCCCATGGAGCCGGCACCGTACAGGGTGCCCTGCGGACCACGCAGCACTTCGATGCGCTGGATGTCGTAGGGCAACAGGTCCAGCGAGAAGAAGTTGGCCGCCTGGTAAATGCCGCTGGAGCCGAGCGGGGTTTCATCGAGATAGGACCCGACGGTTGCGCCCGAGGACAGCTGCGGCGAAATGCCGCGCAGGGACACCGAAGTTTTGCCCGCCGAACCATTGCTGTTAATGAACAGACCGGGCACCGAGGCCTGCAGATCGCTGAGCTGGGTGACATGCGCGTTTTCGATCTGGTCCTTGCCGATGACGCTGATCGACGCGGCGACTTTCCGGACGTTTTCGACCCGCTTGTTGGCGGTCACCACGATGGTCGCAAAGGTGGCCACTTTTGCGCCCGGCTTGCCGCTGGTCGCCGCGTCGGGGGCCTGCGTCGCCGACTGGTCGGCCGGCTGCGCGACGACGGTTTCCTGCGCCAGCGCCATGCCCGAGAACAGTCCCAGCGCGGCGGAAATGGCAAGGCCGATGCGCGTGTGCCGCGGCGGTGTGGCGAATTTAAGGCTCTGCATGGTGGTTCTCCCCCGGGAGTGTGGTTCCAGCTTGATACGGACGACCGCGCCTTCCCAGGTGCGATCCGCGACAGACAAAAATGATCCTGATTAGGCATATTGATCCTAATCAGAGAAAAGTCAAACGATTTTCAAATACGAACCGCCTAGGTCCTATACCTAGCGCTGGCCGGCCACGCCGCCGCGCCAGCCCGGACCATGCACCACGCGCCCAGGCGTGGCCCCGGTGTGCTCGCCATGGCGCAGTACCTGCACGCCATTGACGAAGACGTCGCTGACGCCGGTGGCATACTGCTGCGGCGAGGCGTAGGTCGAATGGTCGGCAATCGTGTTCGTGTCGAAAACCACCAGGTCGGCGAAACAGCCCGGCGCCAGGCAGCCGCGGTCATGCAATTTCCAGTTCTGCGCGGGCAAGCCGGTCAATCGATGGATGCCTTCCTGCAGTGACATGAGATGCCGGTCGCGCACGTAATGGCCAAGAAAGCGCGCGAAGTTGCCGTAGGCACGCGGATGCGTGCTCGATTTCAGGAACACGCCCTCCGGTGCCGACGACTCGGCATCCGAGCCCAGGCTGACCCAGGGCTGCTTCAGTCCCATCTCGACGTTGTCCTCGCTCATCAGGAAGTACGCCGCGCCCGCGCGTCCTCCGTCCTCCACGATCAGGTCGAGCAGGGTTTCCTCGGGCGAAGTGCCACGCTCTTTGGCAATCTGCGCGAGCGTCTTGCCAATCAGCGGCTTGAGTTTCTCGTTCTTGAATTCGATCATCAGCACGCGTTCATCCGAACCGGTGAGCAGGCGGATGTTTTCCCAGCCCGCGGCGGGGTCCTTCATCTCGGCGAGTACGCGCTTGCGGACCGCCGGATCCTTCAGCCGCGCGATCATGGCGTCGTTGCCACCGGCCTGGACCCAGGGTGGCAAACCGGCCGTCAGGCCGGTGCCGCCCGCGGTGTAGGCGTACATGTTCGCGCTGGCCAGCACACCGTCGCGCCGCGCCGCGTCGATCTTCGCGATGGCCTGCGCCATCTTCGGCCAGTTCTTCTCGCCCGCGGCCTTGAGGTGGTAGGCCTCGGCGCGCTGACCCGTGGCGCGGCCGATGGCGATGGTTTCGTCAAGCGCCTCGAGGAAACGGTTGGCCTCGCTGCGCATGTGCGCGACATAGCCGCCCCCGGACTCCGCCGCTGCCTTCGCCAGCGCGGTCAGCTCCCCCGTATCGGCGAATGTCGCCGGCGGATAGATCAGGGACGCACCGACGCCCAGCGCACCGTCGGCCATCGCTTCGCGCACCAGGCCCTGCATGCGCTCCAGTTGGGCCGCATCGGGCTTGACATCGCCTTCGCCCAACTCGTGGATGCGTACCGTGGTGGCACCGACGAAGGACGCGACGTTCGGCGTGATCCCGCGCTTCTCGAGATACTCGAGGTATTCACCCAGCGTGGTCCACTCGATCGGATAGCGGATGTCGCCCTGCTGCTTCAAGCCGTCGGTTTTCATCCGCGCATTGAGCGGGCCCATCGACCAGCCTTCGCCGAATACTTCCAGGGTGACGCCTTGTTTGGTGTCACTCATGCCGCGGCCGATCCAGCCACCACAGCAATGCCGCCGCCAGCGCGGCCAGGCCGGCGAGCAGGATGAAGAACCCGGTGTGGCTGGCGCGGCTCCACAAGGTGCCCACCACGCCCGCGAGCAGGCTGCCGGTGAACACCGCTAGGAACCAGGCGGCGACCGTGGTCGCGCCAAGCCGCGGCGGTGCCAGGCGCGCGAACAGGCCCAGCCCGGTCGGCAGGATGTAGAGCTCGCCCAGGGTCAGGATCACGAAGAAGGCCAGCAGCCACAGCCAGCTCGCACGTTCCGCGCCAGCCATGGCCGTCACCGCCGCCAGCAGCAGGTAGGCGGCCGCGACGATCAAGGCACCTATCGCCATCCTGCGCGCCGGGGACGTGTCGCGACCGACATCGGCGCGGCGCTTCCAGTGCAACAGCAGCAGCGGCGTCATGCTGATGACCAGCAAGGGATTCAGGGCCTGGAACCAGGTCATCGGGATGACGAAGCCGCCCCAGTGACGGTCCACGCCAGCGTCGGTCCACAGCGCAAGCGTGTTGCCGATCTGCTCGTAGGCACCGCGGAAGATGGTCGCGGCGATGCCCACGCCCAACAACAGCAGCCAGACCTGCCGCTGGTCCTCCCTGGGGCGCTCGCTGGGAGCCGTCGTCAGCACCGCCGTCTTCGGCAGCTCGGGCGGCAGGTAATTGCGCCCTGCAAGATAGACGGTCAGCCCGATGAGCATGCCGACGCCGGCCGCACCGAATCCGTAATGCCATCCGTACACTTCGCCAAGCGTCCCGCAGATCAACGGCGCCATGAATCCGCCGACGTTGATGCCAACGTAGTAGACGTTGAACGCGCGGCCCCGCCTTGGATCGTCGGCGCGATACAGCGTGTTGATCTGGCTCGGCAGGCTGGGCAGGAACAGTCCGTTGCCCAGCGCGATGGTCGCCAGCGCCGCGAAGAACAGCGGCTCGAACGCCATCATGAAATGGCCGGCGGCCATGACGCTCGCGCCGATCACCACCGAGCGGCGCTTGCCCAGCCAGCGGTCGGCGATCGCGCCACCCAGGATCGGCGTGAAGTAGGCCAGCGCGGTGTAGGTGCCATAGATCAGCGAGGATTTTTCCTGCGCGAACAACAGCTGCTTGGTCATGTAATAGACCAGCAGCGTGCGCATCCCGTAATAGGAGAAGATCTCCCACATCTGGGTGAGGAACAGGATGGTCAGCCCGCGCGGTTGGCCAAACCAGGTTTTTTCCTGCGCCAGGTTCATCCGCCGGGCGCCTGCACGGGCCCCCAGACCACGTCGTCGCACATGATCAGGCCGTCCTCGTAACGCACCGCCGGACTGCGGTCGCGCACCAGGAACAGCGGACCGTCGAGGTCGACAACGTCGCACAGTTGGCCAATCACGAACGCCGGCGCCATCGCCAAGCTGCTGCCGGCCATGTTGCCGACCATCACCTGCATGCCCAGTTCGCGCGCCCGCCTGGCCATCAGCAGGCCTTCG
>JANYBA010000246.1 GCA_025360985.1 Gammaproteobacteria bacterium
CTCCATCCCGCAGGCGCCCGCACAAATTTCCTGCGCACACTGTCAAAGATCAGTGGGTTGAATCAACTTCCTCAACCCGACCCACAGGACGTTTCGTCCAAGGGAGCCGCGTATTATACGGCCCAAATGAGGAAGGTCAACTGCTGATCCCGACGCAAACTCCAGGCGACAAAAAAGCCGGCGATTTCTCGCCGGCTTTCCTGTTTGCAGCTTGGCCTGGAATCAGAAGCGGAAATCGGCTCGCACGTACCAGAAACGGCCACCCGGCAGGTCGTAGGTCGACGAATCGAAGCCGTAAGAGCAGCCAGTGCAAACCGGAGGATCCTTGTCGAACAGGTTGCGGACGCCCGCGGTCAGCTGCGCGCCCTTCATCCAATCGAAGTGGTAGCCGAACTGCAGGTCGTGGTAGGTGATCGCCGGCAGCCGGTTGATGGTCGGGCTCGTGCAGAACGCCGAAGGATCGTCAGCCAGGCAGTTTTCTTCCATCTTGGAGATGTGGCGCACCGTCCAGGTGCCGCTCCAGTTGTTCAACTTCCAGTCGACGTTCAGGTTCGAGGTCCAGCGCGGAATCGCCCGGCCGTTGTCCTGGACGATGAAGCCCACGTGTTCGGGCTGCACCTGCCCCGCCGCGCCGACAGAGTCGTAACGGGTGACGACGGTGTTCTGCCAGCTGAACTTGAACTGGCCCGCGCTGGTTTCCGGCAAGGTCCAGAAGATGTTCGCGTCCCAGCCGGCCGTCTTGATCGAGCCCAAGTTGGTCAGGAAGTTGTCAAAGGTGTTGATTTGGCCGGAAGCGGTACGGGTGATGCCACTGCAAAAGATCGGATCCAGCGTCGCGTCGCACAGGTTGAGCTGGGTCTGCGCGCTGAGCGCCTGGATGGCGCCCTTGATGTCGTGGCGATAGTAGGTGACTTCGAAATCGAACTTGTCCGACCAGGCAGCGTTGGCGCCGAACGACGGGCTCCAGACAAAGCCGACCGAGGTGCTCTTGGATTCCTCGGGATCGAGGTGGATGTTGCCACCGGTCTGGACCGAGATCTGGTTGTCGATCTGCTGCGCACCGACCGGGACGCCCAACGCGGCGCAGTTGGCCGGCGGGGCCGAAGCCGGCGTACTGCCGTCGACGCTGAGCATGCAGGGATCGTTGATGGTGGCGTCGAAGCGGCTCGGCGAACCGAACAGCTCGCCGATCGACGGGGCGCGGAAGCCTTCCGAGTAGGTCGCACGCAGGACGATCTCGTTGGCGATCTGCCAGCGCAGGCCGTACTTCGGCGTGAAGGTGTCGCCGAAGGTCGAATAGTGCGAATAGCGGCCGGCCAGGCTCAGGTCGAGTCGGCTGCCCGCCTCGGTCTTGGCCATCAGCGGGACGCTGAGCTCGGTGTACAGCTCGCTGACGTCGTATTCGCCCGCGGTCGGCAGCGACGGCACGCCGTTGTATTCGCCGGCGACCGTGGCCGGATCCGGATCGTAGGAACCTTCGTACTTCCTGTACTCATAACCGGTGGCGAAGCTCACTTCACCGGCCGGCATGTGGAACAGGTCGCCACTGAGATTGGCGGAGAACTGGGTCAGCTTCTGCTCGCTCTTGTCGTGGAAAGCCGGGCTGATCCAGGCCAGCATCGCCGGGGTGATGGTGTTGAAGCCGAAGATATCCAGCGGCGTGCAACCCGCGATCGCCGCGCAGGCCGCCGGATCGCCCAGCGCCTCGACGATATGCCGGGCGTTGTAGCTGCCCAGGTTGGTCTGGTGGGCGGTGTTCTTGCTGTAGGAATAATTGACGTCCCACGAGTAATCGTGCTCGCCCTTGGTGAAGAAGCCCTCGAAGCCGGTGGCGAAATAACCGGTATTGACCGCCTGCTCGAAAATGCGCGGGCCGCCTTCGGTCGGACGACGACGGATGGTGGCGATGTTGCTGGCGTCGAGCTGGAAACCGAACGGGTTGTACGGCTGGTTCACGGGGATAACCACGTTATCCGACCAGACGTTGCCCGAACCCGGGCCAAGGTCGATCGGCTCCGGCGCCGCCTGGCTGCTCGACTCGCGACGGTTGAACAACACCTTGGTGTACCAGGAAAAGCCGTCGAATTCCTTGCGGAACTGCGCGAACAGGCCGTCGCGCTTGTTCGCCGTCAGCAGCTCGTTGTACGGGTTGTAGTTGAAGGCGTCGTTTCCGAAGCTGAAACAGTGGAAACCGTCGGTGCGCGGCACGCCGGAATCGCAGTCCGGCAGGCCTGGCGTGTAACTCGGGTTGTTGTTGCCAGCATTGCTGGTCAAATCGTAAAACAGCCCGGTGTTGGGGTCGGTGAACTTGAAACGGCCGCCGGGTACGCGCGAGCTGCCGCCCTGGATGGCGATGGCCGAGATCGGGCGATCACGGGCGAAGACCGGATCCTGGTCGCTGTGGCTGAAACCGACGAACAGGCTGCTGGAATCGGTGGTATGGCCCCAGGCGATGTCCACGCCCTTGGTGGTGCCGTCGCCTTCGCCGTACTGGCCATAGTTCAGGTTGACCTGCGCACCGTCGAAATTGCGCTTGGTGATGATGTTGACGACGCCGGCGATGGCGTCGGAGCCGTACAACGCGGACGCGCCGTCTTCTAGTACTTCGATCTGGTCGACGATGGCCAGGGGAATGGTGTTGAGGTCGGTCGAGGCGCCGACGCCGGAGGCCGAGGATTCATTGACCCAGCGCTTGCCGTCAACCAGGACCAGGACCCGCTTGGGTCCGAGGTGGCGCAGGTCGACCTGGGTCGAACCCTGGCCGACGCCGTCGCCATTGGGGGAAAAGCCGGCGTTGCCTGCCGTGTTGGACTTGGTGTTGGGCGCCGAGCCGGAGCCGGTGATCTGCTGCAGCACGTCGCCGATGGTCGACATGCCGCTGCGCTCGAGGTCTTCGCGGGTGATGGTCTGCACCGGCACCTGGCCGGCGACTTCGGCGTTCTTGATGCGCGAACCGGTCACTTCGACGGTGCCGATCGTCTTGGGCGCAGCCGGGGCGGCGGCCGGAGCCGGGGCATCCTGGGCGGCGGCGGCAAACGGCAGGATTGCCAGCAACAGGGCTCCCTGAACGGCTTGGCTCAGCTGATTACGCGGCATTCTCATCGCATTCTCCTGAATGGGGGTATGGGTAAAAGCGGGGCAAGGACCGATCCTCGCCTGCCGGCGACAATCCTCTGGCGCTCTGTTTTAATGGTTTCGTAACATAAGCGCAACCCCCGAACCTCTTGGAATGCCCGCCATGCCCTTTTCCCAGCTCCGGACCCCCCTGCTCCTGGCCTGCATGGCCCTGTCGGGCTGCGCCATCGCCGGATCGGGGAACTGGGTGGAACTTGGCGGCAAGCGCTTCGCCGTTGAGATCGCCGACGACGCGGCCGAGCGGGCCCGCGGCCTGATGTTTCGGGATGAGCTGGCCGCCGACCACGGCATGCTCTTCATCCACGACTCGGAAGAGCCGCAGCAATACTGGATGAAGAACACCCGGATCCCGCTGGACATGCTGTTTTTCGACCACCAGCGCCGCCTGGTATCGATGCAGCAGGACGTTCCGGCCTGTTCCGCCGGCGACCAGTGCCCGCCCTACGCCAGCGACGGCAGCGCGCTGTACGTGCTCGAACTCAATGCCGGCACGGCGGCCAGCCTGCACGCCAAGGCCGGCGACGAGCTGGTTTTCGGACCCGGCATCGGCAAGCACGACTGACACTTGATTTGTCCGTGCCGGCGGCCCACATTTCCGGCATGGCCGACGACTATCCCCTGCCTGACTGGAATTCGCTGGCCGACCGCGACGACAACGACCTGCCCTTGCTGGACACGGCACTGCTGATCGCCCGCGACGAATATCCCGACCTCGATGCCGGCGGCTACGTCGAACGCATCCGCGAATACGCCAGCACCCTGCAGCCGCGGATGCCGGACGAATTGCCGGCGCAACTGTCGACCATCAACACCTACTTGTTCGAGGAATTGGGATTCGCCGGCAACACGCGCCAGTTCGACGACCCGCGCAACAGCTACCTCAACGAAGTCTTCGACCGCAAACTCGGCATCCCGATTTCCCTGGCCGTGGTGCAGATCGAGCTGACCCGGCGCCTCGGCCTGCCGCTCGACGGCATTTCCTTCCCCGGCCATTTCCTGGTCCGGCTGCCGGTGGACGACGGCATCCTGGTGCTCGACCCGTACAACCGCGGTCGACCGGTCGGCGTGGAAGAACTCAAGGAACGGGCCTCGACCCACCTCGGCGGCCAGCAGCCGGACGATGTCCAGCTGGTGGAGATCCTCGAACCGGCCAGCCACCGCACGATCCTGGCGCGCATGCTGCGCAACCTGGTCGGCATTTACCAGGAACGCGCCGACTGGGAACGCCTGGCGCGCAGCGCCGATCGGCTGTTGAAGATCACGCCCAACAGCCCCGAGGCCTGGCGCGCCCGCGGCCTGGCTTATCGGGAACTCGGCTACAACAAGGGCGCCCGCGAAGACCTGGCCCGCTACCTGCACGCGATGCCGGAAGCCGATGACGCCGAATCCGTCCGCCAGGCCCTGGTCGATGTCAGCGGCGGCCGCGTCCGCCTGAACTGATCAGGCGTCGATCAGCTCGAAGTCGGCCTTGGTGACGCCGCAATCCGGGCAGCACCAATCCTCCGGGATGTCTTCCCAGCGCGTGCCCGCGGCGATGCCTTCTTCGGGCAGGCCCTCGGCCTCGTGGTAGATGAAGCCGCAGACCACGCACATCCAGCTGCGGAACGCCGTCGAATCAGTCATCGCTTTGCCGGACCACGGGAACGGGAAGCTATCATTGTCGCATCCCGCCGCCGCTCCGGACATGAATTCCCTTCCCGCCTGGCCGCGCCGCGGCCTCTACCTGATCACGCCCGACGAGCCTGACACCGCGCGCTTGTTGGCGCGCGTGCGTCCACTGCTCGGGTCAGGCGTGGCCATGTTGCAGTACCGGAACAAGGCGGCCGACGCCACACTGCGGCGCGAACAGGCGTGGGCGCTGCTCGGCGCCTGCCGCGACGCCGGCCTGCCGCTGATCATCAACGACGACTGGCGCCTGGCCGCCGAGATCGGCGCCGACGGCGCGCATCTTGGCGTTGACGACGGTAGTTTGACCGACGCGCGCGCCGCGCTCGGCCCCGATCGCATCCTCGGCGCGTCCTGCCATGGCGATCTGGCCCGCGCCGAACGCGCCGCCGCGGCCGGCGCCAGCTACCTCGCTTTCGGCGCCTTCTTCGACTCGGCCACCAAGCCGCTGGCGCGTCGCGTCGATCCGTCGCTGTTGCGCACCGCGTGCCGGTTCGGCTTGCCGGTGGTGGCGATCGGCGGCATTACTCCGGACAATGCCGGCAGCGTCATCGCGGCCGGTGCCGACCTTGTCGCCGTCATTGGCGCGGTGTTCGCCGCGCCCGATCCTGCCGCCGCCGCGCGCGCCCTCATTTCCTGCTTCGAGACCCGCGAATGAAATCCGACTCCAGCCACGATCTGTTTGTCCGCGCGCAAGCCTTGATGCCGGGCGGGGTGAATTCGCCGGTGCGGGCCTTCAAGTCGGTCGGCGGCGAGCCCTTCTTCGCGGCGCGCGCCGAGGGCGCTTACCTGATCGACGTCGATGGCAATCGTTACGTCGACTACATCGGCAGTTGGGGCCCGATGATCGCCGGCCACGCCCATCCGCAAGTGCTCGCGGCGGTGGCGAGGGTGATGCGCGACGGCCTGAGCTTCGGCGTGCCGAACGCGCTCGAGGTGACGATGGCCGAGACCATCACCCGCCTGGTGCCGAGTTGCGAGATGGTGCGCATGGTCAACTCCGGCACCGAAGCGACGCTGTCGGCGATCCGCCTGGCGCGCGGCGCCACGGGTCGCAACAAGATCGTGAAGTTCGAGGGCTGCTACCACGGCCACGGCGATTCCTTCCTGGTCAAGGCCGGCTCGGGCATGCTCACGCTCGGCGTGCCGACGTCGCCAGGCGTGCCCAAGGCCTTGGCCGACCTGACGCTGACCTTGCC
>JANYBA010000350.1 GCA_025360985.1 Gammaproteobacteria bacterium
GCCCGCCGCCAGCGCCAGGTTGCCCAGCCGCGAGGTCCACTGGAAGGCTTGCTCGCGGCGAATGCTGCCGCGGCGGAAATACGCCAGCTGGCCGCCATCGCCCTGGCGATCGCCGATCCATTGGTGCACCACCCATTTCAGCCAGCGCGCGTCGGCGACGTAGTCCTCGTCGCGCAGCAGGCCGGTGCCGCGCATGGTGTGGCGGATCCAGCTCAGGTCGACGTCCTGCTTCTGCAGGAAACTGTCGTAGCCCAGGCTGCTGTTCGGAGGCGTCTCGACGCCGGCCATGCGCCAGTACAACTGCACGCGCAGGCCTTCGGCCAGGCCTCGGTAGTCGAGGTATTTGCGCTGCCATTGCCGGTGCTGGCCGTACAGCGTCAACAGCCAGCCGAGCCCGAACAACACCAGGAAGGCGGCGACGTAGGCGCGGCCGGCGCTGACGTCGGAAAACAGGATGAAGGCCAGGCCCATCAGCGCGGCGATGACGTGCGTGACCAGCAAGCTGCCGCGGACCCGCTGCTGGAAGTGCACGGCCAGCCAGTCGGCGGCATGGAACAGGCGCTCGATGTTGGCGGCGTTCGGCGGCGGCTCGGCCGGGATGCTGGCGTCGAACAGCGCCGGCCAGGCGGCGTTGATGCCGTCGGCGTAGCGGTCCATGTCTTCGTTGAAGGCCTGCATCTGCTTGAACACGTGGATGTAGTGCGGTGGCATCGGCCCGGCGCCCGGTTCGGCACCCGCCAGGGTCAGCCATTGCGTCTGCAGAGGTGGCAGCCGTGGCTCGCCCTCGGCCAGGCGGCGCGAACAACTGACGTGGTAGACGAGGTCGCTCTCGTCGTCGGCCAGCAGGTTCGGCGCGACCTGCTCGACGCTCAGCGCCGGCATGACATTGTGCAGGTGGAAATCCACCACCTGCGCCGTGCCGCCGGTGGCGCTGCTCGGGTTGCCGTCCCAGAGCGCCAGCAAGACCTGGCAGTGCGAGGAGACGAACATGCCGAGCTGCGCGTACTGGCGATTGCGCTGCTCGCCGCGGACGGCGATATCGTCCGCGCCCAGGCCGGGCGCCAGCGGCAGCACGCGCACCCGCTGCGCTTGCGCCAGCAGTTGGCGGAATCGGGCCAGGGTTTCGGGAGCGCTGAAGTCGCGCTCGTATTCGGCCTGCGCCATCGGCAGCGGCACCACCAGTTCGATGCCCAGCGCCAGCGCTTCCTCGGCCACCAGCTGGTCGCCGCCTTCGGCCAGGGCCGAGATCAGGCGCAGCGGCAGGTGCGGGAAATCGGCCTGCAGGCGCGCGAACAGGGAACGCACCGCCGCGCGCAGCGCCGGTTCCTGTTCCGGCACGAGGTCGCGATGCGCGGTCAGGCCGATGCTCAGGCGCGTGCGGACATCGAACCCGGATGCTTGCTCGTTGTTCTGCGGCATGGCTTGCGGCGCCCCTGGGCCGGTATGCCCATGATGCACTGCTTGCCCCGGGGCGGGCGAGGGCCCGGGCCGCGCCGGTAGCGTTATGATCGAGTCCCGTTTCCGGAGACGCCGATGCGAACCGCCGCCCTCTGCCTGGCTTTCGTCCTCGCCCTCGGCGCCTGCGCCCACGATTCGGAAAAACCCGCGGCGCCGGAGTCGAAGCGGGCCTATCGGGGCCTGGACAAGGCCATCGCCGGCGACTGGCGCGCCCCGGCCAACGTCGCCCGCGACCAGTATCGCCATCCGCGCGAGACGCTTGAATTCTTCGGCATCCGGCGCGACCTGACCGTGATCGAGATCTGGCCGGCCACCGGCTGGTACAGCGAGATCCTGGCGCCGTATTTGCAGAAGAAGGGCCACTACATCGCGGCGGTCACCCTGCCGGGCGCGGCCGGCGACGAGAAGGCTCAAGCCGAGGCGCAGAAGAAGCTCGATGACCTGCGCACCAAGTTTGCGCAGCACCCGGACGTCTACGAAGCCGCGGTCGTGCTCCAGTTCGAGCCGGCGGCGCCGGTGCTCGGGCCGCCGGCCAGCGCCGACGCGGTGCTGACCTTTCGCAACGTCCACAACTGGGTCAAGGCCGGCACGGAAGCGCAGATGTTCGAAGCCATGTTCGAAGTGCTCAAGCCCGGCGGCACGCTCGGCGTGGTCGACCACCGAGCCGCCGAAGGCGCCGACCTGGCCACGGCCACCGGCAACGGCTACCTGCCCGAGGCCTACGTGATCAACCTGGCCTTGCGCGCCGGCTTCCAGTTGCAGGCGCGCAGCGAGATCAACGCCAACCCGCGCGACACCAAGGACTACCCCGAAGGCGTCTGGACCTTGCCGCCGACGCTGGCGCTGGGCGATGTCGATCGCGCCAAGTACCTGGCGATCGGCGAGAGCGATCGCATGACCCTGCGCTTCGTCAAGCCGGCGGAGTGATCGCGAGTTCGCCATGATCGGAATCCTCCACCGCCTTCGCAAGCGCAAGCTGGTGCAGTGGACGCTGGCCTACGCCGCCGGGGCGTGGGTGCTGCTGCAGGTGCTTGGCCTGATGTCCGAGAGTTTCGAATGGCCGCGGGTGTTCATGCAGGTTGCCTTCGGCGTCGCCGTGCTCGGATTCGCCGTGGCGATCGTGCTGGCCTGGTACCACGGCGAACGCGGCGAACAGAATATCTCGGGAGCCGAACTGGTGATCATCGCCGCGCTGCTGGGCCTTGGCGGCGCGGTGCTATGGCGCGGCAACGCCCGTGCGCCGGCGCCCGCGGCCAAGGCGACGACGGTGGCCGCCCCGGCAGTCGCCGCGGCCGCGCACGCGCCGCCGGCGCCGCCGAAATCGATCGCCGTGCTGCCGTTCGAGAATCTCAGCGGCAATCCAGCCGATGCCTACCTCGCCGACGGCATGCAGGAGGAGATCCTCAATGCGCTGGCGCGACTTCGAGATTTGAAGGTGACCTCGCGTACCTCGGTGATGGAATATCGCAGCCACGAGCAGAACATCCGTGAAATCGCCGAGCGCCTTGGTGTCCGGACGGTTCTCGAGGGTTCGGTGCGGCGCGACGGCCAGACGTTGCGCCTGACCATCCAGCTGATCGATGCGCACGCCGACAAACACCTGCTCGCGACCAATTACGATCGCGACCTGAAAAACGTCCTTGGCTTGCAGACCACGGTCGCACGCCAGGTCGCCGATGCCCTTTCGGCCACGCTGACCAGTTACGAACGTGGCGACCTCGACCGGATCGCGACCAATAGCGGCGATGCCTACGACCGCTACCTGCACGCGGTGGCCTTGTTCCGGCGGCCGGTGGCGGGCGACGAAGCCGGGCTGATCGAGCCCCGGCGCCTGCTGCAGGAAGCGTTGGCCTTCGACCCGGAGTACGTCGAGGCGCTCGCCTTGTTGTCCCAGGCCGAGACCTGGACGTATCCGACCGGCTATGAGGATCCGGCGATGGGGCGGGCGGCCAAGCAGGCGTTCGAACAGGCGCTGGCGCTGGATCCGGACTCGCTCGATGCCAGGCTCGCCCGCGGCACCTACGCTGTCTATGTCAGCAAGGACCTCGACCAGGCGATCTCGGACCTGGGCGCCGTCGTGGCGGTCCGGCCCAATTCCGCCGATGCGCAGATGATGCTGGGGTACGCGCTGCGTCGGCGCGGACGCATGGACGAGGCACTGCAGCATCTGGTCCGCGCCTGGGACCTGGACCCGCTCAACCACGCCCGCAACGGTGGCCCAATCTCGACGCTGCTCGG
>JANYBA010000353.1 GCA_025360985.1 Gammaproteobacteria bacterium
TGCAGGCCCTGCCCAAGCAGGCGATCGTCGTGGCGCTCGATGGCCGCGGCAAGGCTCATACCTCCGAACAATTGGTCCAACGCCTCGAGCATTGGCGCCAGCAGGGCGGCGACCTCGCCTTCCTCATCGGCGGCTCCGAAGGCCACGCATCCGAGGTGCTGGCCGCGGCCAACGAACAATGGTCGCTCGGGCCGTTGACGCTCCCGCACATGCTGGTGCGGCTGCTGGTGGCCGAACAGCTCTATCGTGCCTGCAGCCTGTTGGCCAACCACCCCTACCATCGGGCCTGAGCGGTGGCGGCAACGAGAGGCTATCCTTGGCCAATGATCTATCTTGCTTCGCAGTCGCCGCGTCGACGCGAACTGCTCGACCAATTGGGCCTGGACTACGGGCTGCTCGAGGTCAGCGTTCCCGAGTCGCGCTTGCCACGCGAGCCGGCCGAAGACTACGTGAGCCGCGTGGCGCGCGAAAAAGCCGGCGCCGGATTGCTGCAGGTGCTGGCCAATCCGCGCGCGGTCGTGCTCGGCGCCGACACCGAAGTCGTGCTCGACGATCGCGTCTACGGCAAGCCGGCCGACGCAGGCGACGCCAGACAAATGCTGCAGGAACTTTCCGGGCGCACGCACCGGGTGCTTTCCGCGGTCTGGCTGCTCAGCGCCGGGCGCGGGGAACACGCGCTATCGGTATCGGAGGTTCGCTTCGGCCGCCTCGATGCCGCGACCGTCCAGGCCTACGTCGACGGCGATGAATGGCAGGGCAAGGCCGGCGCCTACGCCATCCAGGGCCGCGCGGCGGCCTTCATCGAGCATCTGTCCGGGAGTTATTCCGGCGTCATGGGCCTGCCGCTGTTCGAGACCACGTCCTTGTTGCGCAAGTTCGGGGCGCTTTCGTGAGAAAACCGCCGTGAGCGAGGAAATCCTGATCAACGTCACGCCGCGCGAGACCCGCGTTGCGCTGGTCGAGAATGGCATGCTGCAGGAGTTGCACATCGAGCGCGCCAGCCGGCGCGGCGTGGTCGGCAACATCTACCAGGGCCGGGTGCAGCGGGTGATGCCCGGCATGCAGGCGGCATTCGTCGACATCGGCCTCGGCCGCGCCGCTTTCCTGCATGCCTCGGACATCCTGCGCGTGCCGCCGACGCCAGTCGGCGAGGACGAGGAGGCGCCGGCGCCCGTGCCGCCGCCGCCGATCAGCGCCCTGGTGCAGGAAGGCCAGGAAATCGTCGTGCAGGTGGTGAAGGAGCCGATCGGCAGCAAGGGCGCGCGCCTGACCGCGCAGATCTCCATTCCCTCGCGCTGCCTGGTGTTGCTGCCGCACTCGCAAGTGATCGGCGTGTCGGCGCGGATCGAGGACGAAGCCGAACGCGCCCGCCTCAAGGCGATCATGGCCGAGCTGGTGAGCGGCACCGGCCTGGGCTGCATCGTCCGCACCAATGCCGAAGGCCTGCCGGCGGAGACATTGGCCGAGGACGTGGACTACCTGCGCCGCGTCTGGCAGTCGATCCGCGACAACAGCGCCCGCTGCCCCGTCGGCGAGCGGATCTACGAGGACCTGTCGCTGCCGTTGCGCGCGGTTCGCGACCTGATGCGCAAGGACGTCGACAAGGTGCGGGTGGACTCGCACGAGAGCTTCGACCGCCTGGTCGGCTTCGCCCGGCAGTTCATGCCCGATTTGGCCGAGAGGGTGGAACATTACACGGGGGAGCGCCCGATCTTCGACCTGTACGGCATCGAAGACGAAATCCAGCGGGCGATGCTCAAGCAGGTGCCGCTCAAATCCGGCGGCCACCTGATCGTCGACCAAACCGAGGCAATGACCACCGTGGATGTGAACACCGGCTCGTTCCTGGGCCAACGCAATCTCGAGGAGACCGTGTATCGCACCAACCTGGAGGCGGCGCAGTCGGTCGCGCGGCAACTGCGCCTGCGCAACCTCGGCGGCATCATCATCTTCGACTTCATCGACATGACCGACGACGAGCACAAGCGCCAGGTCCTGCGCACGCTCGAGAAGGGCCTGGCCCGCGACCACGCCAAGACCACGGTCTACGATTTCTCGCCGTTGGGGCTGGTGGAAATGACCCGCAAGCGGACCACCGAGAGCCTGGAGCGGCAGCTGTGCGAGCCCTGCCACGAATGCGGCGGCCGCGGCACCCTCAAGACGAGCGAGACCATCGTCTACGAAATCTTCCGCGAGATCACCCGCGCGGTGCGCCAGTTCGAGGCCATGCAGTTGCTGGTGATCGCCTCGCCCAAGGTAGTGGCGCGGATCACCGACGAAGAATCGACGGCCGTGGCCGAGTTGGAGGAATTCCTCGGCAAGTCCATCCGCTTCCAGGCCGATGAACAGTACGCTCAGGAACAATACGACGTGGTGCTGCTCTAATCGCCATGCCCTCGCCGCTGCGCCGACGGATTCGCCATGCCCGCCGCTGGGTCGGCTATAGCGTCCTGTTGGCGCTGATCGCGCTGGCCGTGCTCGTAGGCGTCGCCAACCAGTTGCTGCCGATGGTGGAGCGGCACCCCGAACGCATCGCCGCCTGGCTGTCGGAGCGGGTCGGCGAGCCGGTGCGCTTCTCCCATGCCGAGGCCGAATGGACCCGGCGCGGCCCGCGTTTCACGCTCGACGACCTGCGCGTCGGCGACGGCGCCAATGCCCTGGTGATCGGTCGCGCCCAACTCCAAGTGGCGATGTATTCCGGCGTGTTGCCCAACCATCCGCTGACCGAGCTGAAGGTGCGCGATTTGACCTTGTCGCTGATCCAGGAAACGGACGGCCGCTGGCACGTGGCCGGCCTGCCCGGACAACAGCACAAGGGCGATCCACTGGATCGGCTGGAAGGGTTCGGCGAGCTGCAGATCGAGAAGGCGAAATTCAGCGTGTCGTCGCCAAGGCTCGGCCGGGAACTGGCCTTCCCGCGCGTGGACGTGCGCCTGCGTGTGTATGGCAATCGCCTGCTGGTCGGGGCATCGGCCTGGGCCAGCGCGAGCAGCGGGCCACTGTCGGCGGTGCTGGACATGCGCCGCGACAGCCACGACGGCAAGCTCTGGCTCGGCGGCAACCACTTGTCCTTGCTCGACTGGGCGCCGGTATTGGCCGAAGTCGGCCTGCAACCGCGCGCGGGCTCGGCCAATTTGGGCGTCTGGTTGCGCTTGCGCGACCAACGCGTCGACCAGGCCACCGTCGAGGCGGACATCAAGGCCTTGTCGCTGCAGGCGATCGCTCCGGCCGCCCCGGCCAGCGATCGCAGCGGCCGGTCCCTGCAATTCGACCAACTCCAGGCCACCGCGCGCTGGACGGCGAAGGGCGAGAGCTGGCGCATCGATGCGCCGCGCTTCAGCGTGCGGCGCGGCAAACAGATCGCCAGCCTCGACGGGCTGCAGGTGATCGGCGGCGAATCCCTGGGCCTGTACGGAAGCAATCTCGATTTTTCGCCGCTGGCGGCGGCGGTGTGCCTCGTCGATCGCGTCCCGGCGCCGCTGCGCGAATTCCTGTGCCAGGCCATGCCGGATGCGCGGGTGAGCGAAGTGGCGATCCATGGACGGCGCGGCGGCCGGCTGCTCGGCGGGATGACGCTGAGCGGACTGAGCCTGCAGCCGTATCGCGGCTATCCCGGCATTTCCGGTTTGGCCGGCGCACTGCGCTTCGACGAGCACGGCGGCGTCATGCGGCTGGCTGCCAAGCCGGTGCGGGTGAATTGGCCGCTGGGATTCCGGCAGCCGATCGATGTCCGCGCCTCGGGGACGATCGGCCTCTGGCAGGACGGCGGCAACTGGGTGCTGGGCAGCAATCGCCTGCAACTGCGCGGCGACGGCTTCGGCGTTGACGCCCGCCTGCAACTGGCGTTTCGACCGCAGGGCAAACCGCGCCTGGATTTGTCGGCGACGGTCGCGAACACCGATGTCAAGGTCGCGAGCAAATTCTGGATCATGCACAAGATGCCGGCCAAAGTCGTGGCGTGGCTCGATGCCGGCCTGGTTTCTGGCACGGTCGAGCAGGGACGCGTGGTCATCGGCGGCGAACTGGCCGATTGGCCCTTTCGCGGCAACAGCGGCGTATTCGACGCCCGTGGAACGCTGCGCGACGCCAGCCTGCGTTTCGACGCGAACTGGCCGGTCGCCGAGCACACCAACCTCGACCTCGATTTCAATGGCCCCGGATTCTCGGCGCTGGGTAGCGGCGCGATCGCCGGCAATCGGATCCTGCAGCTGTCGGGCGGCATCGCGGACTTCCAGGACTCGCTGTTGACGATCGTGGCCCGAAGCGAGGGCGACGCCGCGAACCTGCGCAAGCTGATCATCGCCAGCCCGCTCAATCGCGAGTACGGCGAGCATATCCAGGCGACCACGATGACGGGTCCGGCCACGGTCGACCTGGCGCTGGAGTTTCCGCTCGGGCACACGCCGGGCGAGCAAAAGATCGAAGGCAACCTGCAGCTGGAAAACGCCTCCTTGGCCGATTCGCGCTGGGGCATCGAATTCACCCAGGTCAGCGGATCGACCAAGTTCAGTCGCTCGGGCTTCGCCACCCAGGACTTGCACGTGCAGTTCGAAAATCAACCGGGTGTGTTCAACCTCGCGGTCGGCGACTACACCCGCGACCACGGCATCGCGGCGATCGCCGGGCTCGAAGGCAATTTCGCCACCGCCGGCCTGGTCCACCGTTATTCCGAACTGGCCTGGCTGCTTCCGCACGTTTCCGGTAGCAGCGACTTTCGGCTGGGCTTGCGGGTGCCGGCGACGACGCCGGGAGTTGCAACCGCCGCGGCGCAGTTGCGCGTCACATCCGACATGGTGGGCACGACCATCGCCTTGCCGGCGCCACTCGACAAGCCGGATCCGGCCATGCTCGCGCTCGACCTGCAGACGGCGATACCGGCCGAGAAGGGCGAAGTGAACCTGCGCCTCGGCAACCTGATGCGCTTCCGCGGCCAGGTCCGGCCGAATACGCCGATCGCCGGCGTGATCCTGTTCGGCGACGGCGTGGTGCCGGCCCCGACGACCCGGGGCCTCGTCGTTCGTGGCGCGGTGCCGACGCTGGACGCGACCGGCTGGTCGGGCGCAGCCGCCGGCGGCGAAGGCTTGTCGGTGCTCCAGCAGGTGGATCTCCAGGTGCGCGAGCTGTCGCTGCTCGATCGTCCCTTCGCCAACACCCATGTCACGCTCGCCCGCGCCGCTACTTCAACGCAGATGCAGCTCAAGGGCGAAGGCATCGAAGGCAGCATCGACGTTCCGAACGAGGGCGCGCGCCCGGTGCAGGTGCGCTTCGCGCGTCTTTACCTTCCGGCGGCGAAATTCGGGCCGGCGCCGGCCGCGGCCACCACCACCGTGCCGGCCGCGGCGGCCGCGGCGGCCGTCGCCGCCAGCGCCGACGATCCGGCGAAGCTGCCGCCGTTGCGGGTGAACGTCGCCGACCTTCGCCTGGGCCTCGCGCAACTGGGCCAGGCAGAACTGGCGACATCACGCACCGATGCCGGCATGCGCGTCGACAAATTCCAGACCAAGTCGAAAAACCTGTCGCTCGACGCCACCGGCGACTGGTCGCGCGCCGGCAACGCCTCGCGTTCACGTTTCAAGATCGAATTCCGCGCCGGCAGCCTCGGCCAGATGCTCGATGCCCTGGGTTTCGGCAACATGGTCCAGGGCGGCAAGACCCGCGCCACGCTCACCGGCCAGTGGCCGGGTTCGCCGGGCGAGTTCAGCCTGGCGCAGTTCAATGGCACGCTCGGGCTCGACATCGGCGAAGGTCGCTTGCTCAACGTCGAGCCCGGCGGCTCCGGACGCGTCATCGGCCTGATTAGCCTCACCGAGATTCCGCGCCGGCTGACGCTGGATTTCAGCGATTTCTTCGCCAAGGGTTTTTCCTTCAACCAGGCCGCCGGTGATTTCCGTTTCGCCGACGGCGGCGCGCACACCGACAACCTGCACATCAACGGTCCGGCGGCGGAAATCCGCATCACCGGCGACACCGGATTCCGCGAGCAGGTCTACGACCAGCAAGTGGAAGTCCTGCCCAAGGCCGGCGGCATCCTGCCGGCGCTGGGCATGTTGGCCGGCGGACCGGCGGGCGTCGCGGTCGGCGTGGTCGCGCAGGCGATCATGCAGAAACCGCTCAAGCAGACCACCCGCGTGCTCTACCATGTCAGTGGTCCGTGGGCGAAGCCGCAGATCGACGTCGTCGAGCGCGGCCCGAAAAAATCTTCCGCTGCACCCGCGAGCAAGCCATGAACCCAGCGTTGGCGCAGGCCGAAACAAAATTGCTCACGCCCGCCGGGCTCGGAACTTCGGAACTGGACGCGGCGTTCGCACGGCTGATGGGGCCGGGCGTCGACTTCGGCGATCTCTACTTCCAGCATAGCCGGCGCGAAAGCTGGACGGTCGAAGACGGCATCGTCAAGGACGGCGCGCATTCGATCGAACAGGGCGTCGGCGTGCGGGCGATCAGCGGCGAGAAAACCGGATTCGCCTACTCCGACGACATCCGCGCCGAGGCGCTGGTGGAATCCGCCGGCGCGGCGCGCGCGATCAGCCGCGACGGCCGCCAGCACCTGGCCGGCCAACGCGTGGTCGTTGCCGGGCGCCGCCTGTATGCCGGCGACGATCCGATCGAAGGCATGACGGTCGAAGCCAAGATCGCCAAGTTGCGCGAAATAGACGCTTTCGTCCGCCAAGCCGACCCGCGCGTCAAGCAGGTCATCGTCAGCCTGACCGGCGGCATCGACACCGTGCTGGTGGCGCGCAGCGACGGCATCCTCGCCTCGGACATTCGGCCGCTGGTGCGCTTCAACGTGCAGGTGATCGTCGAGCAGGGCGATCGCCGCGAATCCGGCTATGCCGGCGGCGGCGGCCGCTATTCCTACGACGAGTTGTTCTCCGGCGAACGCCCTCACGACATCGCCCGCGAGGCCGTGCGCCAGGCCCTGGTCAACCTAGACGCGGTCGACGCGCCAGCGGGCGTCATGCCCGTGGTGCTCGGCCCGGGCTGGCCCGGCGTGCTGCTGCACGAAGCGGTCGGGCA
This sequence comes from Gammaproteobacteria bacterium, assembly GCA_025360985.1. Classification (GTDB taxonomy): domain Bacteria; phylum Pseudomonadota; class Gammaproteobacteria; order Xanthomonadales; family Xanthomonadaceae; genus Arenimonas. The sequence goes on from JANYBA010000353.1 coordinate 7,018, forward strand.
CGGGCTCGAGGGCGATTTCAACCGCAAGGGCACCTCGGTGTATTCCGGGCGCATCGGCGAGCGCGTCGCCGCGCCCGGGGTCACCATCGTCGACGATGGCACGCTCGATGGCCGGCGCGGCTCGCTCAACATCGACGACGAGGGCACCGTCACCCAGTGCACGACCTTGATCGAGGACGGCATCCTGCGCGGCTACATGCAGGACAGCCTCAATGCCCGCCTGATGGGCATGGCCCCGACCGGCAACGGCCGGCGCGAGAGCTTCGCGCACCTGCCAATGCCGCGCATGACCAATACCTACATGCTCGCCGGCAACCACGATCCGGCGGAAATGATCGCCTCGATCGAGCGCGGCTTGTATGCGCCGAACTTCGGCGGCGGCCAGGTCGACATCACCAGCGGCAAGTTCGTGTTCTCGGCGAGCGAGGCCTACCTGAGTGAGAAGGGCAAGATCACCCGGCCGGTCAAGGGCGCGACCTTGATCGGCAACGGGCCGGAAGTGATGGCCCGGGTGAGCATGGTCGGCAACGACCTCAAGCTCGATGCCGGCGTCGGCATCTGCGGCAAGGACGGCCAGACCGTGCCGGTCGGTGTCGGCCAGCCGTCGCTGAAGATCGACGCGATGACGGTGGGTGGCACGCAGGCCTGAAGCGCAACCAGGGTAGGAGCGAATTCATTCGCGACCCGAGTTGCGACGCGATCTCTGTCGCGAATGAATTCGCTCCTACCGATCCGACGCGTCTTCTTGCATCAACTCGCGCAACTCGCGGAACAACTCGCGAAAAGCATGCGGCGGCCGGTTCTGCAGTTTTTCCTGGTGGGCATTGCGGGCAAGCTGGCGCAGGTGTTGGCGGTCGGCCTGCGGGTATTCCTCGAGCAGTTCCGACAAGGCATCGTCGCCGTCGGCGATCAGCCGGTCGCGCATCGCCTCGATCCGGTGCAGGGTGGCGTTTTCGCGCCGTGAGTCGGCCTTGTCGTGCTCAAGCGCGGCGCGGATCGCCTCGAGCGACTCGTCGTCCTCGCGGCGCAGGTTCTTGGCCAGGAACTGGACCTGGCGCTTGCGGGCGATCTGCGCGGTGATGCGCTGGCTGTCGAGCACGAGCTTCAACAGGTCCGCGCCCAGCGGCAATTGCGCCAGCCGCGCCGGCGGCTGCTCGATCAACTGGTGCGCCAGGTTGAGCACGGCCAGGGCGTCGCGGCGTTGTTCGCTGCGACTGCTGCCCAGGTACTCGCCGGTGTCTTCGTCGTTGCCGCGCATGCCGACCATCGAATCGTGGAGTTGGGGCATAGTATGGGCATGAGCAGCGACCTCGCCAAACCTTCCGTGCAAATCGACCAGATCGGACGACTGTCCGAACTCGCCACCGGCGTGATCGCGCGTTGCCGCGCGCACGGCGCCAGCCAGTCGGAGGTGTCGATCAACGAAGACAGCGGGTTGTCGGTGAACGTGCGCCTGGGCGAAGTCGAGACGGTGGAACGCACCGGCGACCGCGGCGTCGCGGTGACCGTCTACTTCGGGAAGTGCAAAGGCAGCGCCAGCACCGCCGACCTGCAGCCTTCCAGCCTGGAGGCCACGGTCGACCAGGCCTGCGCCATCGCCCGGTTCACCGAGGCCGACCCGGCCGCCGGCATGGCCGATCCCGAACTGATGGCGGTCGATTTTCCGGAACTGGATCTTTGGCATCCTTGGGACGTCGACGCCGACCGCGCCATCGCCCTGGCGCTGCAAGCCGAGGCCGCAGGCCGCACCGCCGACCGCCGGATCAGCAATTCCGATGGCGCCGGCGTCAGCAGCGGGCAAAGCACCGCCGTGTACGCGAACAGCCACGGATTCGCCGGCGCCGAGCGCAATACCCAGCACTCGATCAGTTGTTCGCTGATCGCCGGCAAAAACGACGGTATGCAACGCGACTACTGGTACACCGCGGCGCTGGCGGCCGAAGACCTGGAATCCGCGGCGCAGGTCGGTCGGCGCGCGGCCGAACGGACCGTGGCGCGCCTGCAACCGCGACCGCTGCCGACCGGCGACTATCCCGTGCTGTTCGCGCCGGAGATGGCGCGCAGCCTGGTTGGCCACCTGATCGGCGCGGTGTCCGGCGGCGCGCTCTATCGACGCGCCAGCTTTCTCCTCGATTCGGTCGGCAGCAAACTGTTTCCCGATTGGTTTTCGATCGTCGAACAGCCGCGCTTGCGCCGCGGGCTGCGCTCGGCCGCCTTCGACGCCGAGGGCGTGGCGACGCGCGAGCAGGACCTCGTGCGCGATGGTGTGCTCGTGCGCTACGTGCTTGGCAGCTACTCGGCACGCAAGCTCGGCCTGGCGACGACCGGCAACGCTGGCGGCATCCACAACCTGACAATCCCCGCCAACGCCGAGGGTGGCGACAAGATGGTTCGGGCAATGGGCCGCGGACTGTTGGTGACCGAACTCATGGGCCAGGGCGTCAACACCATCACCGGCGACTATTCGCGCGGCGCCGCCGGCTTCTGGATCGAAAACGGCGAGATCGTCCATTCGGTCGACGAAATCACCATCGCCGGGCATTTGCGCGCGATGTTCCTCGCCGTCGAAGCCGTCGGCGATGATGTCGATCGACGTTCGCATATCCAGATCGGATCGGTGCTGATCGGAAAAATGACCGTCGCCGGCGCCGCCGCTTGACAGCGTCCGCCGTCCGGCGGAAATTCATGGCTGGCGCACGGAGGGTGCGTCCATTCCAGCAAGGGGAAAGGCAATGAGCGAAGTGACCCAAGACGACAAGACCATGGCCCTGATTGGCCATATTTCGGGGATCGTGGCCGGCTTCATCGGTCCGCTGGTCATCTGGTTGATCAACAAGGACAAGACCGACAAGGAGTGGCTGATCGGTCAGGCCAAGGAAGCCCTGAATTTCCAGATCACGATCGCCATCGCCTGGATCATCGCCATCTGCCTGAGCATCGTATTGATCGGCTTCCTGCTCTATCCGGTCATCCTGATCGGCAACATCGTGCTGTGCATCATGGCCGGCATGAAGGCCAATGAAGGCGTGGACTACCGCTATCCTGTCGCCATTCGCCTGATCAAGTAGCCGTCGGCGTGCTGGCGCGGGTCAGCTGACCCGCGCCACGGCAAACTCCGCAAGATTGCGCAAGGCATCGGCGCGGGCACCGAGCGGCGCCAGCGTCGCGCGCATTTTTTCCGAAAGCTCCTGCAACAATACCCGCGATCGATCGATCCCGAGCAGCGCGACGAACGTCGCCTTGTCCTGGGCGGCGTCCTTGCCGGCGGTCTTGCCCAGCTGCGCGGCGTCAGCTTCGACGTCGAGGATGTCGTCGCGGATCTGGAA
>JANYBA010000075.1 GCA_025360985.1 Gammaproteobacteria bacterium
TGAGGTAGGCGGCTTCGGCGAAGGCTTCGCCGGCCCGCGGCAGGTCGCCGGCCAGCTCGCTGGCGCGGCCGAAATTCTTCTGGAACAGGGGGTCTTCGGTGCTCTGCGCCAGCAGTGGCCGCAGGATCGCCTGCGCCCGTCGGCCCGCCTCGGCCGTGCCGATTTCATTGAGTACCCGCGCATAACTCAGGGTGACCGCGCGATCCTGGTGATGGGCTTCCAGCAAGTCTTCGTAGCGTTGCCGCGACACGGCGTCGTTGCCGGCTGAGTGCGCGCATTCGGCCAGCGCGACCTTGATCCAGAGGTTGTCGGCGTGGCGCTTGAGGACAGCCTGCAGTCCGCTCTCCGCCGCGGCCGGGTAACCCGCCTGCAGTTGCGCCAACGCCTGGCCGTAAAGCAGCGGATCGTCGACGCGCTTGCCGGCGGCCTCGGCCAGGGCCTTGTATTCCCGGATCGCCGCCTGCGGCGTTGCCGCGCTGTACACCCGCAGCCGTTCGCGCGCCCAGTCGAACATCCGCGCCGGTGGCGCCAGTGGCCCGCCCGCGCCGGAAAGACTCAAGCCGCTGGGCAGGAGCAGGCTGGTGCCCGTGCCGGCGACGTCGGGCGTCTTCGGCGGTCCGGCGGCCTGCAGGCGTGCGGCTTGCTCGCGCGCCTCGCTGAGGCGGCTGGTGGTGAGCGGGTGCGACTGCAGGTAAGCCGGGGTGATGTCGCCGCCGGAATTGCCACGGGTGGCGCGATCCATGCGGTCGAAGAAGTTCGCCATGCCGTTGACGTCATAGCCGGAGCGATACAGGGTCTGGATGCCGAAACGGTCCGCCTCGGCTTCGTTCTCGCGGGTGTAATTGATCTGCAACTGCTGCGCGAGCGCCTGTGCGCCGAGCACGGCGGCCATCACCGGGTCGTTGTTGCTGTACGGATTGCGGCCATTATTGGAACTCTGGGCGGCGATGATCGCGCCGAGCATGGCGATCATGATCGGGATCTGGTTTTTCTGGGCGCGCTCGACGCCTCGCAACACGTGGTTCTGGGTCACGTGGGCGATTTCGTGCGCGAGCACACCGGCCAGTTCGTCCTCGGACTGGGCGGTCAGCACCAGGCCGGAATTGACCCCCACGTAGCCGCCGAGGGTGGCGAAGGCGTTGATCTGGCGATCGCGCATCATGAAAAAGGTGAACGACTGCGACGGTTGGTCGGAGACGGCGGCGAGGTGGTGGCCGATGCCGTCGAGCCAGGCGTCGATCAGCGGATCCTCCAGCACGTAGCCGTAGCGGCGCAGCTGGTAGAGCGTGTAGCTGCCGTACTCGGCCTGCTCGGCCGGGCTCAACAGGCCGCTGGCCGAGGAACCCATGTTGGGCAGGGTGGTGGACTGGGCCCGGGCGTCCGTCGCCAGGCCGATCAGGATGGCCAGCGAAGCGGCAAGGACGGTCGTGCGAGGCATGAGGGACTCCGGGGCGAACGGGGTAGCATGACCCGGCTTCGGGCCGCCAGCGTGAACGGGCGGTTAAGCCGGCAGCAGATGGGACTCGCGCCGGGGTAAAATGTTCCGCCACCGCGACCACCGCCGGACCCTTGGAGCCCCTGTGCCAGACGTAGTCCTGTATAGCACGGCCAATTGCGGCTACTGCGTCGCCGCCAAGAACCTGCTGAAATCCCGGGGCGCGAACTATCGGGAAGTCCGGATCGACATCGACGCCGACCAGCGCGCCGAAATGGTCGACCGGACGCGACGGACCTCGGTCCCGCAGATTTTCATCGGCGGCCACCACGTCGGTGGCTTCGAGGAGCTGGTCGCCCTCGATCGCGCTGGCGGACTCAAACCACTGCTGGAGTCGACGCCATGAGCGGCGGGCACGAACACGAGACGAATCGGTTGCGGGAATTCAACGAATTCCGCCAGCGCATGAACGAACGCATCCTCGAACACGACAACCAGGTCGTGCGCCGCTTCTTCGCGCTCGACACCCAGACCTACAAGGACGGCGCCCTCGACATCAAGACCAAGGAGCTGCTCGGCCTGGTCGCCTCGATGGTATTGCGTTGCGACGACTGCATCAGCTACCACATCGGCCAGTGCAAGTCGGCCGGCGTGAATCGCGACGAATTCTTCGAAACCTTCAGCGTCGCTCTGGTCGTCGGCGGCAGCATCGTCATTCCGCACCTGCGCCGTGCGGTCGACTTCCTCGATACGCTGGAAAGCCAATGAGCCAGACGATCGCGGTGATCCGGGGCGACGGCATCGGCCCGGAAATCATGGCTGCCACCCTGCACGTGCTCGAGGCGCTCAAGCTCGGGCTCGACTACGAATTCGTCGACGCCGGCCTGTCCGCCTACGAGAAGTGCGGCGAGTTGCTTCCGGCAGCGACCATGGACGCCATCCACAAGCACCGGGTCGCGCTCAAGAGCCCGCTGACCACGCCGGTCGGCGAGGGCTTCTCCTCGATCAACGTCGAACTGCGCAAACGCTTCGACCTGTACGCCAACGTGCGCCCGGCGATCAGCTTTCCGAACACCAAGTCGCGCTACCAGGGCATCGACCTGATCACCGTGCGCGAGAACACCGAGGGCGCTTATATCGGCGAAGGCCAGGCCCTGTCGGCCGATGGCGAAACGGCGACCCTGACCCAGCGCGTCACCCGGCGCGGTTCCGATCGGATCGTCCGCTACGCCTTCGACATGGCGCGGCGGATCGGCCGCAAGAAAGTCACCGTGGTGCACAAGGCCAATATCCTGAAATCCACGTCCGGCCTGTTTCTCAAGGTCGCGCGCGAAGTCGCCGCGCAATACCCAGACATCCAGTGCAACGACATGATCGTCGACAACACCTGCATGCAGTTGGTGATGCGACCCGAGCAGTTCGATGTCATCGTCACGACGAATCTGTTCGGCGACATCATTTCTGACTTGTGCGCCGGACTGGTCGGCGGGCTTGGACTCGCGCCCGGCGCCAACATCGGCACCGAGGCCGCGATATTCGAAGCCGTCCATGGCTCGGCGCCCGACATCGCCGGCAAGGGCATCGCCAATCCGGTCGCGCTGCTGCTCGGCGCCATCCAGATGCTCGAACACCTGGGCAAGGTCGAGGAGGCGCGGCGGCTGCGCGCCGCGATCATCGCCACCATGACCGCCAAGGACAACCTGACGCCCGACCTCGGCGGCAGCGGCACCACGAGCTCCTTCGCAGACGCGATCGCCGCGCGGATCTGAGCAGGCCCTCAGGGTATGTAAAAAGGGCGCCTCGAGGCGCCATTTTTACATTTAGGGAAGGTCTGAACTACGCGTCCTGACGCCGGGATTTCAGCCCTGAAGCGTCTATGCGAACTGGATTTGGCTGCTTTTCGCTGTTCTTCGAAGTGAATTCGCAGGTTTCCCCGACCTGCAGGCGCAACTACCCCGTCGTCGGCAACAATTGCCGTCGCGACATCCACAAGTTCGACAACGCGAACAGCGTCAGCACTTGCGCCGCGTTCTTCGCCAGGCCGCGGTAGCGCACCTTGGTGTAGCCGAATTGCCGCTTGATCACCCGGAACGGATGTTCGACCTTCGCGCGCACGCTGGCCTTGAGGTACTCCCAGCGCTCGGCGTAGCGGCGGTCGCGCTTGTTCTTCATCGCACGCAGCTTCGACGGCTTCTCCGCGATCCAGAAGGCCGCGTCCACACCCTGCAATTCCTCGCGCTTGGCCGCACCGGTGTAACCGCTGTCGCCGAAAACCGTCCCTTCCTCGCCGTGCAGCAGCTTGTGCATCTGGGTCACGTCGGCCACGTTCGCCGCCGTGCACTCGACGTGGTGCACCAGTCCGGATTCGTCATCCACGCCGATGTGCGCCTTCATGCCGAAGTGCCACTGGTTGCCCTTCTTCGTCTGATGCATCTGTGGATCGCGCTCGCCGTCCTGGTTCTTGGTCGAACTCGGTGCCGCGATGATCGTGGCATCGACGATCGTGCCCGCTCGCAGGCTCTGGCCCTTGCGCGCCAGGTGCGCGTTCACCCGTTCGAAGATCCGCTCGGCCAGGCCGTGCGTTTCCAGCAGGCGACGGAAGTTGAGGATCGTGGTCTCGTCGGGAACGTCGTCCAGCCCGCTCAGCCACGCGAACCGGCGCATCACCGCAGTGTCGTACAAGGCCTCTTCCATCGCCGGGTCGCTGAGCGCGTACCACTGCTGCAGGAAGTGGATGCGCAGCATCGTCGCCAGCGGATAGGGCTGGCGGCCGGGACGGCCCAGCTTCGGGTAGTGCGGCTCGATCAGCGCCAGCAGGGCCTTCCACGGCACCACCTGGTCCATCTCGGCCAGGAAGATCTCCCGGCGTGTGCGCTTGCGCTTGCCCAAACCCTCGGCGTCACCGAACGTCAGCTGCATTGATCGTCATCCCAATCGCGATGAGCTATTGTCGCCGATATCGACGGAATTGTTCAGACCTTCCTTAGTTCAGTCAGGTGGCTTCCGCTGAGCCGGCGGGGGTGGAGGTGGGGCAGGGCGCGGGGGG
>JANYBA010000080.1 GCA_025360985.1 Gammaproteobacteria bacterium
GTTGCGGTAGACGCCGCCGAGCGGCGCGCGATAGTCGCGCAATTTCGCATGCACCATGTACAGGCCGTCGACATCCGGTTGCAGCGGTTGCATGGGCTGGAATTCGATCAGGATGTTTTGCCCGGTGACGGCTTCGCGCACCCATTCGCGGATGATCAGCACCCGCTCCGCCGGGATGCCGTCGAATTCGTGGCTCAGCACGCCATCGTGGCAATTGCCGCCATGGCGCAGGGCGATGCCCTGGGCGGCGTGCGCGGACGCGAACCAGCGATCCGGCGTGTCCGCGCCGCTGCCCCTCGGCGGCAAGGCCAGCCCGATCGACACCGTGAGCGGACACGCTTCTCCGGCCACGTCGAATGGCTCCCGGGAAATGCTCGCGCACAGGCGATCGGCCAAGGCCAGGACGTCCTCGCTGCGGTTGCGCCGAACCAATACGCCGAATCCGAATTCGAGCCAGATCGAATGGACGTCGGCGTCTTCCAGTTCGACCGAAAACCTTTCGGCAATGCGTTGCTCGAGCTCGTATGCGGCCGCTTGCCCGAGCCGTCCGGAAAGGGCGACGGCCTGGTCGACTCTAATGGCCATCAGCACCGGCCATTCCGCCAGCGGCGTCTGGAGTTCATGGGCCAGTTCGGCCAGGAAGTCGCTGCGGCGCAGCCGCCCACTGCGACGATCGGCAATCGGCGCGGGCGCGGTAGTGGGTGCTGGTATTGGTGCCGCGATCGGCACCTCGCCGATTTCCATCACCGTCAACCATTTTTCCTGGTTTTGCGCCGACGAAAATTCGTCCAGCTCCGTGCAACGCCTGGTCTTCCAGCCGGCCTGTTGCCAGGGCACGGCCCAGTCGGGCGGCGGCTCGGTTGCCGGCGAGAGCAGCAGGATCGCGCTACCGCCGGCCTGGGACGCTGCAATCAGCGCGAGCAAGTCGGCGGTGAGGCGATCGTCAGCGGAGTTTGGATTGCCCATGCCGTCGTATAACGCCGACGGACGCCAAGTTCTGCCTTACTTCTTTGGTTCGAGCTTGTCGTTCATGATCCAGCCGGTGTTGCCGTTTTCATCCTCGACTTCCCACCACATGTCTTCCTTGCCGCCGGTGGGATAAACCATCATGCCGGGGTCCAGCTTGCGGACCGTCGAGGAACTGTTGGACGGCGATCGCTTCATGTCGACCACAGCGCGGGTGACGAAGGCCTGGCGCGGCGCCGAGGCGACTTTATTGGCGCTGATTCCGCCCATCTGCGTGACCAGCTGGCGGTAGGCATCGAGGAAGGCCAGGCCAACCACCTTGCCGACATCGGTGCTCTCGTAGGCGCCGCCGCCGATGCCGCCCCAGCCGACGAAGCCGCCGCCGCCCCAGGAAAAATCGGACTTCTTGGCGAAGCCCTCGATGTTGTATTCCTCTTCCGAGGTCCGGGTATTGACCAGGGAAAGCACGGTCTGCGCCTCGACCTTGCTGGTCTTGACGCCGGCTGCGAGGCCGCCCAGGCGACCACCGAACAGGCCGCCGGCGATGCCGCCGATGGCGCTGCCGCCGGAATTCTGGTTCTGGCCGGCCACGTCGGCCACCAGCAGCCAGTCGGCGGTCTTGATCTGGCCGGCGCCGACATTGGAGCCGCGCTGGAGGGCGCCCTGGCCCGCGAGGGCCTGCTCGCGCTGGATCGCTTCCATGCCGGCCCCGCGATTGACCAGCTTGAAGCAGCCTGACCGCGTGACGAAGGTCTTGAGCAGGGTCGAGGGCGCGCCCAACTGGTAAGCCTTCCAACCCTGGCCGTCGCCGTCGACGAGCGCGATGGTTCCGAGGACGTGGCCGCAGGTCGGGATGTCGGCCGACTTGGTCGAGCCTTTCTGGTTTTCGACCTTGGCCGAGGCGCCGAAGGACGCGACTAGCGCGAAGCTGGTAGCCAACGCGATGGCCGGACGGGAATGCTTCATGGAATGCTCCTGGAGGATGACCCTGCCGGACTCGGCAAGGAACGGGTAATTGCGGCAAAGTAAACCAAGTCAGCCCGTCGCCACAAGCGCGGAGTCTGGTTCGGGCGGCGCCATTTCGGGCAAGGAGAGCGGCATGGATCGTCGGCAGGAACAATTGCTCGAGTGGCAGCGACGGCTCATGGACGAAGGGCCGGTCGGCATGGCCGACACGGTGCACCGCTATTGTCGCTTCATGAACGAAAACGGCGTTCCCTTGTGCCGAAGCACGCTGGCGCTGTTCACCCTGCACCCGCAGATCCAGGCCCTGCGCTACGTCTGGTTCGACGACGATCGCACCCCGGGGGCGTTCCCCTCCCCGGCCCTTTTCCTGCGCCATATCCACCATCCTGATGGCTGCACCATCGACGAGGCGCTGATGTCGCACGGCGCCAAGGACACCCCGCAATACCTCCAGAGTCCGTTCTACCGGCTGCTCATGGGCGAACCGCGGCTTTCGTTCCGGCTGGCTCCCGGCAGCAAGCACGATTATCCGGTGCTCGACGACCTCGCGGCCGAAGGCGTCAGCCACTACGTCGCCTATCCCCTGCCCGGGCAGGACGGCCAGATCAGCCTCGTTACCCGCCATCCGGGCGGATTCACGGACGATGACGTGGCTTTCATCGAGCAATCCTTGATCTGCCTGAGCCTGTTGCTGACCAGCGCCACCAAGGATCTGATCCTCGACACCGTGCTCGACTGCTATATCGGCCATTCCCCGGCCGGGGAGGTCAAGCGCGGCAACATCCGCCCCGGCACCATGCTCGACCTGCGCGGCGCGATCTGGTTTTCCGATATCCGCGGCTATTCGACCCACGCCCAGAACCACGAACCCGCGGAGTTCATCGGCAAGCTCAACGCCTACTACGAGGCCGTGGTGACGGCGATCCATGCCGAGGGCGGCGAGGTGCTGAAGTTCATCGGCGATGCCGTGCTGGCGATCTTCGTCGACGACGACCAGCATGCCGACGCCTGCCAGCGCGCCCTGGCGGCCGCGCACGCCGCCAACCGCGGGCTGGCGGCAAACCGCATCGAGTTCGACCATGGCGTCGGCCTGCACCTGGGGCAATTCCAGTTCGGCAACATCGGCAGCCTGCGGCGCATGGATTTCACCGTGATCGGCAGCGACGTCAACTTTGCGTCGCGGATCGAATCGCAATGCGCCGCCCTCGGCGTGCGCCTGTTGATGAGCGAAGCTTTCGCCGCCCGCTGCGGCCAGGCCACGAGCCCGGTCGCGTTGAGCACGCTCAAGGGTTTCGCCGGCGAATACCGCCTCTACACGGTCGCCACTGCCGCCTAGAGCCCGACGCGCTCGCCTTCTTCCGCGACCCGGCAACCGGCCGCTTCGACCTTGCGCCGGGCCGCGGTGCCGGGCCAAAGCGCGGCATTGGTGTGGTTGAGGTGGATGAATCGGATCTTGGCCCGCTCCTTGGCCGGCAACGCCGCGAATCGCGCGAGGCTGGCGCTGATGAATGGGTGCGGAAACCCGCTCATGTCGCGCCCGGGAATCTCGCCGTTGGCGAAGAACGTGCCGTCGAGGTAGGCGATATCGACCTTGGCGATCTCGTCTTCGATGCGCGTGCCCTGCCCGTCCCACTGCTCCCAGCTGTCGATGTCGGGGATGAACAACACCGACGTGTTCGGGCCCCGGATCCGGTAGCCCACGACTTCGGAATACTCCTGCCGATGCGGCACCAGGATCGGCGTCGCCTGCAGGCGGGCAGCAAGCGGCACGGGCTCGCCTGCGACGAGCGGCTTCAAGTCGATGTTGTGCAAGCGCACGAGCTGTTGCCAGGGGCCGTTGTCGGTCAGGAACTGCGCCATGCGCGGCATGGCCCAGACCGGCACGTCCTGCGCGCCGAGCACTTCCTTGCCCAGGTACATCAGGCCGGTGTAGTGGCCGATGTGGGCGTGGGTCAGGAAGATGCCGGCGAGGTCCGGTCGGCCGTGCGGCGCCGCGGCCCGATCCAGCGCTTGGAGCTGCTCGGGAAAATCCGGCGTGGCGTCGAACAGCCAGCGTCCGCCGGTCGCGGGATCGACGACGGCGAGGCGGGTCGCGTGGCGGCGAAACGCCGGATCCTTCCAGCCCGGCTCGTCCGGATAACCGGCTTGCGGCGCGCCGCCGTCCTGGGCATTTCCAAGCACCAGGAGGTAGGGATCCGCACATGCGATACGCGGCAGCCACATGGCGCAGACCAAGGCGACACACCAGCCGAGTCTCATGGCTTGCGGCCGCTGGCGACCGGAACGTGCCAGACCGCGTAATTCGGCGGCGTCTCGATGGCGTGGATGATGGCCGCGAAATCGGCGGCGACTTCGGCGACTGGTCGCCCGGAGGCTTCGGCCAGCACTTCGGTATAGCCATCGCGCCAGGCCTTCATGATCCCGGCGAAAGTGGCGCGCGGCACCCGCAGCGTATCAACGATGACGTAATCCATGGCGATGTCGCGGTAACCAGCCTGCTCGAGCAGGGGCGGCGAATGGCGGCCGATGCGGCCATCGCAGCGGATGCTGCGCAGGAAGGTGATCGGATTCTCGACCCAGAAGCGGTCGGGGTCGCGGCCGGCGGGATCGGCGCCCTCCGGGAAGTTCAACATCGCGTAATCCTCCGACAGCAAGTGCAACCAGCCGCCGGGCTTGAGCACGCGCGTGATCTCGGCCAGGACCTTGGGAAAATCCGGCACCGCCTGCGACATATGCCGGCACACCCCCAGGTCGAAGCTGGCGTCGGCCGCCGCCAAGGCGAACGCGTCGCCAACCTCATAGCGGATGCGATCGCCGAGCGGGCCGTTGTCGCGCCGCGCCAGCGCCAGGTTGGATTCGAGGATGTCGATGCCGGACAGCGTGGCCTCGGGATAGCGCTCGGCCAAGCGCCGGGTGATCTCGCCGGTGCCGCAACCGAGGTCGAGGATGCGCAATGCCCCGGACAGCCCGTAGCGATCGAACAGTTGCCGTTCCTGCGGCCAGATCGCTTGCGCCTGGTGCGCGAGGTTGCGCGCCATCGATTCGTCGCCCATCTGTTCGGCTTGCGGATTGCGATCCGTCGCTTCGTCCTTGCCAAGCTGATGGGACATGGGAACGATCTCCGGACGGTGCGCGGGCGGGCGGCGAATCATGTTAGCGTTCCGGCCGATGGATACCAACTTCCCGCCGACGCCAACAACGACGGCGCCATCGTGGCGCCCGGCATGGCGCGTGTTTCGCAACCGCCACTTCAGCCTGTTCAAGACCTACGTCAACCGGGAACGCCGCACCGTCGTCGTGCTCAATCCCAAGGTCGGGACCAAGAGTTTCCGCCAGCCCCTGACCAACGGCATGCGCGAGCTTCGTGGCAACGGCGATCCCTCCGAAGGCCGGTACCGGTGGCTGAAGAAGGCGCGGAAATTCCAGTTCGCGCCGTTGCGCGATTACCTGCAAGCGCTGCGCCACGCCGACCAATACCAGTACTTCTGTTTCGTGCGAAATCCCTACGCGCGTCTGCGTTCGGCCTGGCAGAACAAGTTCGCCTACGGCCACGATCGCGGTTACTCGCGCAGCATCCGGCGCATGGAACTCGGCCGGCTGCGCCGCTTCGCCCGCGCGCGCGGGCTTCCTGGCGGCGATGACGGTTCGCCGATTTCGTTCGCGACCTTCCTCGCCTACGTGGAAAGCCAGCCGGCCGGTCGCCGCGACCACCATTGGGACGACCAATGCGAAGTCCTGATCATGGCCGAACTCAAGTACCAGCGCGTGTTCCGCATGGAGGGCGGATTCACCGACGGACTGCGCGAGATATTCGCCCGCATCGGCCTGGTCGGTCCGGCCATGGAAGCGATCTTGGCGACGCAGAAGAATTCCAGTCCGGGCGACGAAGCGCAGGTGTTCACGCCCGAACTCGCCGCCCGCGCCTACAAGGTCTACGCGCGCGACTTCGCCCTGTTCGGCTACGAGCGGGAGTCCTGGCGTGGGCTCTAGCTCGGGCCCGGTGTCGCCAGACGACATGCCCGGCTACAGCGTTCGCGAGGTCGTCGTGCCGATCGGCGGCCACGACTACCACCTGTGCGCCCTCAGCGACCGCCTGCAGTTCTCCGACCCCGACGGCGATGCCGAGCGCGCCGGGATTTCCTCGGCGTCCTGGAGCTTGTTCGGGCAGGTCTGGCCGGCCGGGCGCATCCTTGCCGAAGCCATGGCCGACTTCCCGGTGGCGGGGAAACGGATTCTTGAGGTCGGCTGCGGCCTGGCCTTGTCCAGCATGGTGCTCAAGCGCCGGGGCGCCGACATCAGCGCCAGCGATTACCATCCCCTGGCCGAAGCATTCCTCGAGCGCAATGCCCGCTGCAACGGGCTGGACCCCATTGCCTACCTCGATCTGGATTGGGCCCGGCCCGATCCAAGGCACGGACCGTTCGACCTGATCATCGGCAGCGATGTGCTTTATGAGCGAGGCCACGCGGCCTTACTGGCGGCGCTGCTCCAGAAGTTGGCAATGCCGAGCGCGCAGATCGTCATCAGCGACTCCGGCCGCGGCCAGCGCGCCAGCTTCACCAGCGCCCTGGTCGACCAGGGCTATGCCGCCCACCGGACTTCGATGGCGTTCGCCGAAGGCGACACGCCGCCTTTCAAGGGCTGCCTGATGCACTACCGCCGCTAGCGCGAGCGGGCTGTCGCCGGCTTGCTCAGCGGCACTTGCCGTCGCGGCCGATTTCCGCGCTATTCGGACAGACTTCGTGGGCCTGGGCGGAAAGATTGTCCTGGCGCTGCTGCAATTCCTTCGCTTGCGCGTCCCAGCGCTCGGCGATCGCGCGCACCTCGGCATCGGCAGCCTGCTTGTTGTCCTTGTAGCGCTGCTGCGCTGCCGCAATCTCGGACTGCCGCGTCTGTTCGAGCTGGTTGCGATCCTGCTCGGCCTGTTTCAGGCCGTTGTAGATCTCCGCCGCCCGATGCTGGTTCGGGTCGACGGCAGGCGCCGCCGCCGAGTTGACGGGGTGGGACCCGCCATTGGCACTCGAATCACTGTAGGTATCAGAGATATGCAGGCGGGGCGGCTGGTCGGGATGCCCCGGGCAGGGCTGGTCCTGGTAAATGGTCGACACTTCGCCTTGGCATTGGTAAACCTCGCCGGCGCTGGCGGCCGTGCAGTACAGGGCGCCGGTGACCAAGAGGAACAGGGTGGAAATTGACGGAGTACGGAAGGTATCCATGTCGAGCGCTCCTGGGTAGGACTTGGACCGATTGTAGCGCTGCCGCCGACTTGTGCAATGCGGTCCAGCCATGGGCTTTCAGTCCTGCTCGGACGCCAATTCCCGGCCTTGCTGGCGAATGACCGCCTCCTGGCGGGCGTCCTCGATCGACATCAGGACGGCGCCGACGTCGGCCTTGCGTCGGTCGAACGCGAATTTTCCGGCCAGCGCGCTGTCCGGCCGGAGTTCGCCCTTTTCGTACAAGGCCCACATCTCCTCGCCGAAGTGGCTGGCGTTGAGCTCCGGAGCGAAGCGGCCCAGGCAATCGCGCAAGTTGTGCACGTCGCGCAACAGCATCGTCCGTGCGGCGTTGTTGCCGGCGGCGCTGACGACCTGCGGAAAATCGATGATCACCGGACCGTCGGCCGCCACCAGGACGTTGTAGGCGGAAAGGTCGCCGTGGATGAGGCCCAGGCAAAGCATCCGCACCACGTCGCGGATCAGCTCGCCGTGGAATTCCCGCGCCTGTTCCGGCGTCAGTTCGACTTCGCCAAGGCGCGGGGCATTGTGGCCCTCCTCGTCGACGACCAGCGCCATCAGCAGCACGCCGTGGAAATAGCCATGTGGTCGCGGCACGCAGACCCCGGCATCGGACAGGCGATACAAGGCGTCGACCTCGGTGTTCTTCCAGTCGGTTTCCTGCTGGCGGCGACCGAACTTGCTGGCCTTGGCAATGGCGCGCGCGTGGCGGCTGCCGCGCACCTTGCGCCCTTCCTGGTATTGCACGCGTGCCTGGAAACTGCGTTGCGCCATGTCCTTGTAGACCTTGGCGCACAGGACTTCGGGGCCGGAGCGCACGACGTAGACCGAGGCCTCCTTGCCGCTCTTCAATGGCCGCAGGACTTCGTCGATGATGCCGTCGTCGATCAGCGCCTGCAGTCCTTTCGGGGTTTTCATGCCGCCATTATGGCTGCGCGCCCCGAGCCTGTCCCGGGCAGCTAAAGCCCAGATGAATCGAATTTGCCGGAAATGCCAGGTTAAGGCTGGAGATAAGCTGCCGGATGCAAGGTGGCATCGCGCCCCTCCGGCGTCAGGAGCCTCAGCATGAAATCGATCTCAATCCGCGTCCTCGCCTTGGCCGTCTCGGTCGCCGCTGGCGGCGCTTTCGCGTACCAGCAGGACAACTACGCGAACGACCCGGGCTACTACGACAGCCACGACTACAACAGCGGCCAGTTCGTCAGCAACCATCCGCACAGCGACCAGGCGCAGGTGATCCGCGTCGAGCGCGTGAACGATCGCTACTCCAACTCGGGTTACCAGCGCCAGGAGTGCTGGGACGAGCGGACCAACGACTATCAAGGTGGTTACTACCGCGACAGCGATGGTCGCCTGTACCGCAGCGGCAAGGACAGCAACGCCGACGGCACCATCATCGGCGCGATCATCGGCGGCGCGCTCGGCAACACGGTTGGGAAGGGCGACGGCAGGACGGCTGCCACCATTGGCGGCGCGGTGATCGGCGGCGCGATCGGCAACAACATCGATCGCAACAACGACAGCTACGACCAGTACCGCGACAATTCCGGCACGATCCGTCGCTGCCGCATGGTCAACGACAATGGCAACGACAATGGCAACGACTACGGCAACGACTACGGCAACAACTCCCGCTACGGTGGCGGTTTCAACGTCACCTACCGCTATGCCGGCCAAGTCTACCACGCCTACACCCGCCACGACCCGGGCCGCTACATCCGCGTCCTGGTGGACGTCCGGCCGCTGGACCAGGCCCAGGCCTACGGCCAGCGCTGACACCAGCAAGTGAGTGAACGGAAGGGGCCGCGAGGCCCCTTCCTCTTTTTGGGGTGGTCTCGTATGGTCGGCTACCGGATCCAGGCGCTTCCACGATGGCCGTTCAGACAGGCATTGTCCCTACCAACGCGGGCACCGTCGTGGTGCCCTGCGATGATCTCGCGACGGCCGTCACATTCCTGACCGAGCGCCTCGATTTCCGGCTCGACATGATCATGCCGGCCGACGCGCCGAGGATCGCCCTGGTTTCCCGTGATGGCGTCGCGCTGAGGCTGGAAGCCCCGGCCCAGGCGACGAATGCCGGCCGCGCCGGCATGCACTATCGCGACCTGATCCCGGATCGCTGCGGCGGCCGCTTCATTGCCTCGCTCATCGGCATTCCCGAGGGCGGGCTCGTACCGGATTACGTGCATTACCACCGCGTCCGATTCCAGCTCATCTACTGTCGGCGCGGATGGGTGCGGGTGGTCTACGAAGACCAGGGGCTGCCGTTCGTGATGCAGGCCGGGGATTGCGTCCTGCAGCCTCCGACCATCCGCCATCGCGTCCTGGAGGCTTCAGCCGGCCTGGAGGTGGTCGAAATCAGCGGCCCGGCCGAGCACGAAACCTGGCGCGACCACGAGCTCGAACTGCCGACGGACGAGCTCCGCGCCGACCGGGACTTCGGCGGGCAGCGCTTCGTCCGCCATGTCGCGGCCTTGGCGGCCTGGCACTCGGACCCGCATCGCGGGCTGGAGTACCGGGACCTCGGCCTGGCCGAAGCGACCGGCAACCTGGTAAACGCCCGAGTTCTGCGCGCGTTCGCCAACCCGCCCACGCCGACGCTCCCGGCCAGGACCACGCGCGCCGGCGAGTTCCATTTCCTGTTCAGCCTCGAAGGTGGCTTCACGGTGCATGACACTGCGTCCGGAAGTCACGAATTCGCCGTTGACGATGCCTGCGTCGTCGCCGAAGGCAACGAATTCTTGCTCGAATTGCCGCCTGGTTCCGAAGTGCTGGAAGTCGCCTTGCCGGCACGCGACTCGACCCACGCAATCGTGCCCAATATGTAGTTCCAACGACCGTCCATACCTGCTAGCCTCATAAACCCTCTCCCTCAAGGGTCGCAGCCATGTCCATCTGGAAAGACAACAACCCATCCAAGCCCTCGCCGGCACCCGTCCGTGACAGCAGCCAGGGCGCGCGATCCGAGGTTTCCGCCAATTCCGACTACGCCGGCGCCGCGCAAGTGGTGCCAATGGCGCGCGCCGATTCCGATCGCACGCGCAAGGAGTCCCTGATCGCGTCCGATCTCACGATCGAAGGCAAGATCGAAGGCGCCGGCAGCGTCCGCATCGCCGGCAAGTTCAAGGGCGACGTCAACGTGCAGGGCGACCTCACCATCGAGACCGGCGCCAAGCTGACCGGCGGCGTGCGCGCGCACACCGTCACCGTCGCCGGCGAACTCGAAGGCAACATCGAAGGCGCGACCCGCGTCGACCTGCAGCCGACCGCGGTGGTTTCCGGCGACATCAAGGCCGGCGCCCTGACGGTTGCCTCCGGTGCGCGCATGCGCGGCCACGCTGTGTTCGGCTGGGAAGACGAACGCGTTGGCAAGCTCGGCATCGTCGCGGAGTCCGGCGCCAAGGCATGAGTAGTCCGCGCCAAGGCACGCCGGGGGCGACCCGCGATTGTCCGCACTGCCGGGAAACCATCCTGGAGAGCGCGGCCGTCTGCCCGGCCTGCCGGCACCACATCCGCTTCGACGTCGTCGCCGAATCGGATCCGGCGACGCTGACGCCGTTGCGTATCGAAGGCAGCTTCCAGCAGCCGCCCGAGGGTGGCGCCTGCGAATATTCGGTCGTGGTTTCGATCCGCAACGAGCGCGGCCAGGAAATCGCCCGCAAGTTGATCGGCGTTGGCGCGCTCGGCGCCAACGAGCAGCGCAGTTTCACCTTGCTGGTGGAGATGACGCCCAGCAAGGGCAAGGGCAAACCCAGCCTCCGGCACTGAACGTGCCGGCGCGCCCGCGGCTTCAGTGGCCGCCGAGGTCCTTCATCAGCCGGTACCAGTAGTCCATTTCGTCGTAGTAGCCCCGCACCGGCACGCGCTCGTTGAGGCCGTGCAGGAAGGAATCGCTGTCCTTGATGAACATGCCGCTGACGCCATAGGTGGGAATTCCCGCCGCGCGCAAGTAAAGACCGTCGCTGGCGCCGGAATCCTGCACCGGAACGATCTGCACGCCCGGATGCATCGCGTGGACCTCGCGGGTGACCGCCGCCATCACGTCGGCGCGCAGCGGCGAGGCATCGCTCGAGGCGGGGCTGCCGATGACCTTCACTTCGACCTTGTCGCCGACCAGCCCGGCCAGCGTCTTGCCGACGTCGGCCACGGCGACGCCAGGGAAAATCCGGCAATTGATCGTTGCGGTCGCCGATTGCGGCAGCGCGTTCTCGGCGTGGCCGCCACGCAATAGCGTCGGGATGCAGGTCGTACGGGTCTTGCCCACCTCGGCCGGCGTCGCGTTGAGCACTTCGGCGGCGGCCTCGTCGTGGGGGTTGGCGGCGAATCGTTGCATGGCCTCGCCGACCGGCCCGGGCGTCGCCGCGCCCGAAGCCTTGAGGTAGGCCAGGGTCGTCTCGCTCCACATCACCGGAAAACGATAGGCCTGGATCTTCTTCAGGGCATCGGCGAGCTCGTAGATGGCGTTGTCGGCGCGCGGCAGCGAACTGTGGCCGCCGGGATTGCGCACCGTGACTTCGAAGCTGGCGTAGGTCTTCTCGGCCGTCTGCAAGCCATAGATCTTCGGCTTGCCATCTTCACCCAGGGTGCCGCCACCGCCGTCGCTGTTCATGGCGAATTCGGCGTCGACCAGGTCGCGATGATTCTTGACGAGGTCCTCGATGGTGGCCATCTCGGTTTCCTCGTCCCCGGAAAAGACGATGACGAGGTCGCGATGGGGAACGAAGTGTTCGCGCTTGAGGCGCAGGAAATTCGTCGCGATCAGGGCGACGCCGCTCTTGATGTCCTGGGTTCCGCGGCCGTAGAAGTAGCCGTTCTCTTCGATCAGCGTGAACGGATCGCGCTGCCAGTCCTCGGGCTTGGCGGTGACCACGTCCATGTGCGCCATCCACAGGATCGGCTTCTTGTGGCTGCGGCCATCGCCGCGATAGCGCACCACCAGCGACGCGGTTTCGCGCAGTGGCAGGATGTGGATGTCCTCGGCCGTGAATCCCGCGGCCTTGAACTCATCGGCAAGATACTTGGCCATGACCGGTACCTGGCCCTGCCCGACCTCGGTCTTGAAGGCGATCACCCGGGCGAAGATCTCGCGCGCCTTCGCCTGTTCGGGGCTCAGGCCGGCGGCATGGCCGGGCGCGGCAAAGCCAATGGCGAGCAGCGCGGAAAAAATCACAGTACGCATTGGCAACCTCAGGAGTTGAAATTAAGGAACGCCGCCAAGACCTGCTCGGCGGCTTCGATCTGCGGGTAGTGTCCCACGCCGGCCAGTTCCGTGACTGCGGCCTGCGGCAACAATTCGCGCCAGCGGCGGACGATGCTCGCTCCGGAGATCGGGTCCTCGAGGCCGTTGATCAGGTTCAGCGGAACGTCCGCCAGTTGCAATGCCGCCAGCCACCGC
>JANYBA010000081.1 GCA_025360985.1 Gammaproteobacteria bacterium
GCGCGGCTGGATGAAGAAATAGTTGTAGCAAAGGAAGCACAGGATCGCCGCGTACACCGCCATCGCCATGCGCGTGCGGACGGCGACGAACATCACCGCGGTGATGAAGATCAGCGACGGGTCGTTGTAACCGAGCACGCGTTCGGCCGCGGCGGTGGCGGCGACCGCCAAGGCCGTGGCCACGGTCGCGATCGCCAGCTCCCGGAACAAACTGTCTTCGGTACCGCTGGTGGATTCGGGTCGCATCGGATTGATGATCGCAATCGCGGCGTTGCTTTGTCGATAATGTTCGTAAATTGTCCGTAAATTCTTCGCCGAAATCCGGGAAAGCGCCGTGCGACTGCGGATAATTCGCGCCGCATTCCCTCAGGAGCGGTCAATGTCAGGTTCGGTGCATACGGCGCGTGGCAGGCAGGCCTTGCCGCTGGTGGTCGGTGCGATCGGTGTTGTCTATGGCGACATCGGCACCAGTCCCCTGTACACGATCCAGCAGGCCTTCAGTCCGGCCTACGGGCTCGTGCCCGACGCCGGCAATGTGCTCGGCGTACTCTCACTCGTGTTCTGGTCGCTGATCCTGGTGGTCACGGTCAAGTACGTCACGATCATCCTGCGCGCCGACAACCGCGGCGAAGGCGGCATCCTGGCCCTGATGGCGGTGGTGCAACGACGATTGCCGATCGCCTCGCCGCTGGCCTGCGGGGTCGGGATCATGGGCATCTTCGGCACCGCCTTGTTCTTCGGCGATGGCGTGCTCACCCCGGCAATTTCGGTGCTGTCGGCGATCGAGGGACTCAGCGTGGCGGCGCCCTCGCTGGCGCACTACACCGTGCCGGCGACCATAGTCGTGCTCGTGCTGCTGTTCTCGATCCAGCGCCAGGGCGTGGCCGGCGTTGGCAAGTTGTTCGGGCCGGTCACGGCGCTGTGGTTCGTGGCCATCGGTGCTTTCGGTGCAGTCGCGATCGCCGGCAATCCGGCCGTGTTGCAGGCACTCAATCCTGGCTGGGCGGCCGCATTCTTCTTCCACCACGGCGTCAAGGCCTGGCTGGCGCTGGGCGCGATCGTGCTGGCGGTGACCGGTGGCGAAGCGCTCTATGCCGACATGGGTCACTTCGGTCGCTATCCGATCCGCCTGGCCTGGCTGGCGATGGTGCTGCCCTGCCTGCTGCTCAATTATTTCGGCCAGGGCGCGCTGATCCTCGGCAATCCGGCCGCGGTCAGCAATCCGTTCTACGTGCTGGTCCCGGCCTGGGCGCAGCTGCCGATGGTGGTGCTGGCGACACTGGCGACGGTCATCGCGTCGCAAGCGGTGATTTCCGGCATGTTCTCGGTGGTCCGGCAGGCGATCCAGCTCGGCTACCTGCCGCGCATGCTTATCGTGCATACCTCCTCGGACGAGATCAGCCATGTCTACGTGCCTTGGGTCAATCGCGCGTTGTGCGTGGCGGTGATCGCGACGGTGCTCGGCTTCGGGTCCTCGGCGGCACTCGGCATCGCCTATGGCGTGTCGGTGACCGGCACCATGTTCATCAGCGGCATCCTGATCATCATCCTGGCGCACGAGCGCTGGCGCGTGCCGGCCTGGAAGCTGTGGCCGATGGCCGTGCTGTTCGTCGGCATCGACCTGGCCTTCCTGAGTGCCAACCTGGTGAAATTCTTCGAGGGTGCCTGGTTTCCGCTGCTGGTGGCGGTCGCCGCTTTCACCGTCATGCGCACCTGGCGGCGCGGCCGCGACCTGGTCCGGCGCCAGGTCAATCGCGACAGCCTGCGCATCGAGCATTTCATCGAGTCCGTGCTGGTCGACCCGCCGCTGCGCGTGCCGGGCACGGCGATCTTCATGACGCCGTCGAACGACTACCTGCCGCCGGCGCTGTTGCACAACCTCAAGCACAACATGGTGCTGCACGGGCGCAACGTCCTGCTCAGCGTCGAGACGCTGGCGGTGCCGCGCGCCGAAACGTCCGAACGACTGGCCTACACCGACCTCGGGCACGGCTTCGCCCGCCTGAGCCTGCGCTTCGGCTACATGGAGTCGCCGGACGTGCCGAAGGCGCTCAAGCACTGGGACATTCCCGGACCGCCTTTCGATCCGATGCGCACCACTTTCTTCGCCAGCCGGGAATCGCTGGTGGCGCGCAAGGACCAAGGCATGGCCCTGTGGCGCGACAAGCTGTTCCTGGTGATGTCGCGCAATGCCACGCCGGCCACGGAGTTCTTCTCGATCCCGGGCAACCGCCTGGTCGAACTGGGGACGCAGGTCACCATTTAGCGGCATAATCCGGGCATGGAAACCGCGCGCGTCCTCGCCAGCAGCGCCACCCGGGAAGACGAAGCCGCCGAGGCCAGCATCCGGCCCAAGCGGCTCGACGAATACCTCGGGCAGGAAACCGTCCGCGAGCAACTCAAGATCTACATCCAGGCCGCGCGCCAGCGCAACGAGGCCCTGGACCACGTGCTGATCTTCGGGCCGCCAGGGCTGGGCAAGACCACCCTGGCGCACGTGATCGCGGCGGAGATGGGCGTCAACCTGCGCCAGACCTCCGGCCCGGTGATCGAACGCGCCGGCGACCTG
>JANYBA010000105.1 GCA_025360985.1 Gammaproteobacteria bacterium
CGGGTTGCGCGAGCCAACGGCCTTGGCCAGCACGTTCTTGACGCCGACCGCTTCCAGGACGGCGCGCATCGCGCCACCGGCGATGACGCCGGTACCTTCGGAAGCCGGCATCATGAAGACGCGGGCGGCGCCGTGGCCGGCCTTGACCGGGTGCCACAGGGTGCCTTCATTGAGGTCGACGTTGACCATGGCCTTGCGGGCCTTCTCCATCGACTTCTGGATCGCGACCGGCACTTCGCGCGCCTTGCCGTAACCGAAGCCGATCTTGCCGGAGCCGTCGCCGACCACGGTCAGCGCGGTGAAGGTGAACTGGCGACCGCCCTTGACGGTCTTGGACACGCGGTTGACGGCGACCAGCTTCTCGATGAAGCCATCATCGCTGTCATTACCGCGGTTACGATCGCGATCGTTGCTCATTTGTTTCGTTTCCTGAAAGTGGATTTGCTTGTGGCATTCGCCACTTATAGTTGTAGTGGATCTGTCGGGTCGCGAACGGCCCGTTTCAAGCGTGAAGCGCTGCCTCTACTGAAAATCTGAAAATCAGAATTGCAGGCCACCGTCGCGGGCGGCGTCGGCCAGGGCCTTGATGCGGCCGTGGTAGCGGTAGCCAGAACGATCGAAGGCGACCTTGTCGATTCCGGCAGCGAGGGCGCGCTCGGCGATCAACAGGCCGACCCGGGCGGCGGCGTCCTTGTTCTTGCAATTCTTCAAGCCGTCGCGGGCATCGGCCTGCACGGTCGAGGCCGAAGCCAGCACCTTGGAGCCATCGGCGGTGAACACCTGGGCGTAGATGTGCTGGCCGGTCCGCAGCACGGTCAGGCGCGCGACGCCGAGGTCGCGGATGTGCGCACGGGTGGTCCGGGCGCGGCGGAGACGGGCGATGTTCTTTTCCATGACTTATTACCTCGAGGAACAAGAGGGCCTTAGGCCTTCTTGGCTTCCTTCATGATGATCTTCTCGCCGGCGTACCGGATGCCCTTGCCCTTGTACGGCTCGGGTTTGCGGTAAGCGCGGATCTTGGCCGCGACTTCGCCGACGAGTTGCTTGTCGGCGCCGGACACGAGGATTTCGGTCTGGGTCGGGGTGACGATGGTGATGCCTTCCGGCGCCTTGAACACGACCGGGTGGGAAAAGCCGAGGCTCAGGTTCAGGTCCTTGCCCTGCATGGCGGCGCGGTAACCGACGCCGACCAGTTCGAGCTTGCGGGTGAAGCCTTCGGTCACGCCGGTGAACATGTTGGCGAGGATCGCGCGGACGGTGCCGGCCATCTTCAGGTCGTCGGCGTTGGCGGCGCCCAGCTGGACGAGGCCGTTGTCGTTGCTGAAGCTGACGCCGGCCGGCTTGGTCAGGTGCAGGGTGCCCTTGGGGCCCTTGACCGACAACACGCCATCGACGTCCTTGACCTCGACGCCCTTGGGCATCTGGATGGGTTTCTTGGCGACGCGGGACATGGTCGGTCCTCCCTTAGGCCACGAGGCAGATGACTTCGCCGCCC
Source organism: Gammaproteobacteria bacterium (assembly GCA_025360985.1). GTDB lineage: Bacteria > Pseudomonadota > Gammaproteobacteria > Xanthomonadales > Xanthomonadaceae > Arenimonas. Next base: position 1,496 of record JANYBA010000105.1, read on the forward strand.
ACGCCCGAAGCACGGGCCTGGCGATCGGTCATCAGACCCTGGGACGTGGAAATGATGGCCACGCCGAGCCCGGCGAGGATCTTGGGCAGGTCGTCCTTGCCGCGGTAGCAGCGCAGGCCGGACCTGGAAACGCGCTCGAGGCGCTCGATCACCGGCTTGCCCTCGTAGTACTTGAGGACGATCTCGATCTTGGCGCGAGCGCCTTCGCCGGTCGTGCGCACGTCGCCGACATAGCCTTCGGATTTGAGGACGTTGGCGACCGCCAGCTTCATTTTCGATGCCGGCATTGCCACCACCGGCTTGCCGACCGCGAGCGCATTCTTGATGCGCACCAACATGTCGGCGATTGGATCAGTCATGCTCATTATCTGTTTCCTTTGCTAAGCACCGATATCCGCAGAATCAATTTCTTATCAGGAATTGGTCTGCGAAACGTTTGTTTTGTTACCAGGAAGCCTTGCGCAGGCCGGGGACATCGCCGCGCATGGTGGCTTCACGAAGCTTGTTGCGGCCGAGGCCGAACTTGGCGTACACGCCGCGCGAGCGGCCGGTCAGTGCGCAGCGGTTGCGCACCCGGCTGGGCGAGGAATCGCGCGGCATCTTCTGCAGCTTGGCGGAGGCTTCCATGCGCTCGTCGAACGACGCGCCTTCGCTGGAAATGATCTTCTTCAATTCGGCGCGCTTGACCGCGTGCCGCTTGACCAGCTTTTTCCGCTTGATATCGCGGTTCACCATCGAGGTCTTGGCCATGATCGGATCCTGATATCAGTTACGGAAGGGGAAATTGAAGGCTTCGAGCAAGGCCTTGGCCTCGGCATCGGTCTTCGCGGTCGTGGTGATCGCGATGTCCATGCCGCGCATGGCGTCGACCTGGTCGAAATCGATTTCCGGGAAGATGATCTGCTCGCGCACGCCCATGTTGTAGTTGCCGCGGCCATCGAACGAGCGGCCGGACACGCCGCGGAAGTCGCGCACGCGCGGCAGCGAGATGTTGATCAGGCGGTCGAGGAACTCGTACATGCGCCGGCGGCGCAGCGTGACCTTGCAGCCGATCGGCCAGCCGTCGCG
>JANYBA010000267.1 GCA_025360985.1 Gammaproteobacteria bacterium
GAAGTGAAGATGAACTACCTGGCGTCGCCGCCACTCGTGGTCGCCTACGCGCTGGCCGGCACGGTCGACATCGACCTCGACAAGGATTCGCTCGGCACCGACAGCGACGGCCAGCCGGTCTACCTGCGCGACATCTGGCCCAGCAGCAAGGAAATCAGCGACACCATCATCGCTTCGATCGGCCCGGACATGTTCAGGAAGAACTACGCCGACGTATTCAAGGGCGACTCGCGCTGGAACCTGATCGCTTCGCCGGACGGCGAGAGCTACCAGTGGGGCGCGGATTCGACCTACATCAAGAACCCGCCCTACTTCGATGGCATGTCGATGCGCGTCGGTACCATCGACGACATCCACGGCGCGCGCCTGCTCGGCCTGTTCGGCGATTCGATCACCACCGACCACATTTCCCCGGCCGGCAACATCAAGGCCAGCTCACCGGCCGGCAAGTTCCTGCAAGCGCGCGGCGTCGCCCCGGCCGACTTCAACTCCTATGGCTCGCGGCGCGGCAACGACGACGTGATGGTGCGCGGCACCTTCGCCAATATCCGCATCAAGAACCTGATGCTCGGCGGCGAAGAAGGCGGCAATACCCTGCACTTCCCTGATGGCGAGAAGCTGGCGATCTACGACGCCGCCATGAAGTACAAGGCCGAAGGCGTGCCGCTGGTGGTGGTTGCCGGCAAGGAATACGGCACCGGCTCCTCGCGCGACTGGGCCGCCAAGGGCACGAACCTGCTCGGCGTGAAGGCCGTGATTGCCGAGAGCTTCGAACGCATCCATCGCTCCAACCTGGTCGGCATGGGCGTGCTGCCGCTGCAGTTCCTGGCCGGCCAGAACGCCGTTTCGTTGGACTTCAAAGGCGACGAGGTGTATTCGATCACCGGGCTCAAGGATGGCGCAGGCAAGGTCGCGGATGTGATCGCGAAGAAATCCGATGGCAGCGAAATCCGCTTCCAGGCACAGGTGCTGCTGCTGACGCCGAAGGAAGTCGAGTACTTCCGCCACGGTGGCATCCTGCACTACGTATTGCGGCAGCTGGCGGGCAAGAAGGCCGCGTAATTCGCTCCATCGTGGGAGGGGCTTTAGCCCCGACGTCTTTGGCGGCGCGAAGTCGGGGCTGAAGCCCCTCCCACAAAAGCTGGCTCCTACAGCTTTGGCTTCCACGACGCGGAGATGAGCTTCCAATCGCTGCCATCCATCCGCCAGCCGGTTTCCACGTCGTAAACCTGGGCGCGATCAGGCAACCAGCCGGCGCCGCCGCTGGCGCCCAGCGTAAAAGAGACACGGGCGCGGTCTCCGGTAATCGCAATGGTCAGCGGGCCGAGCGTCGTGCCGAGTTCCCGGTTCTGCAAGCCGATCACGGTCAGGTACTGACGGAACTGCTTCTGGTCCATGCCCTCCTGGCCGACGAAATCCTCGGCCACCGAGTCCATGACGTCGGACACACGATGCTCTTCACCCGCCTTCTGCATCGCTGCGATCGTCTCGCGCAGGGCTTGCTCCGGCGGCGCGTGGTGGCAACCCGCGCAGAGCAACAACACCACCAGTGCGGCCCCGAAAAGGCCCGCCTGGCGCGGCTTGCCAGCCTCCGGGGCCTGTGCTCCAATCAAGCGCATGAACATAGAACGTCCTTGGCTGGCGAGTTATCCGTCGAGCGTGCCGGCAACGATCAATCTAGACGAATTTCCGTCGATCGTCTCGGTCCTGGCCCAATCCTGCGAGCACTACCGCGACAACCCGGCCTTCGCCAATTTCGGCAAGACCCTGACCTACGAGGAAGTCGATCGGCTCAGCGCCCGCTTCGCCAACTACCTGCTGCACGAGCTCAAGCTCAAGAAGGGCGATCGCGTCGCGTTGATGATGCCCAACGTCCTCCAGTACCCGGTGGCGATATTCGGCGTACTGCGCGCCGGCCTGACCGTGGTCAACACCAACCCGATGTACACGCCGCGGGAGTTGAAGCACCAGCTCAATGATTCCGGCACCGTCGTGATCGTGGTGATGGAGATGTTCGCGTCGGCGCTCGCCGAGATCGTCGCGGAGACCAAGGTCAAGCAGGTAGTAACCACCTGCGTCGGCGACCTGCTCGGTTTCCCGAAGGGGCCACTGGTCAACTTCACGATGAAGTACGTGAAGAAGCTGGTGCCCGATTTCCACTTGCCGGGCGCCATCGGCTTTCGCCAGGCGCTGGCGCTGGGCGAACGCCACGCCACGCCCGTCATCGATATCCGTCCCGAAGACATCGCCTTCCTGCAATACACCGGCGGCACCACCGGCGTCGCCAAGGGCGCGATGCTGACCCATCGCAACCTGGTCGCCAATATGCAACAGGCATCCGCGTGGATCGGCAAGGACTGCGTGCCCGGCAAGGAAGTCATCATCACGGCGTTGCCGCTCTATCACATCTTCGCCCTGACCTCGAACTGCCTGGTGTTCATGAAGTTCGGCGGCCTCAATTACCTGATTACCAATCCGCGCGACATGCCCGGCTTCGTCAAGGAACTCAAGGCGAGCAAGCTCACCGCGATCACCGGCGTCAACACTCTGTTCAACGGCCTGCTCAATACGCCCGGCTTCGACAAAGTGGATTTTTCCCACCTGCACCTGACGCTCGGTGGCGGCACCGCCGTTCAGCGCACGGTCGCCGAGCGCTGGAAGAAAGTTACCGGCGTGACCCTGGTCGAAGCCTATGGCCTGACCGAGACATCGCCGGCGTGCTGCATGAATCCCCTGGACCTCGCCGACTACAACGGCTCGATCGGCTTGCCGATACCGTTGACGGTCTGCGTGCTCAAGGACGAAAACGGCCACGTCATGCCGGTTGGCGAAGCCGGCGAACTTTGCGTCAAGGGCCCGCAGGTCATGGCCGGATACTGGCAGCGTCCCGAGGAAACCGCCCAGGTGATCGACGCCGACGGCTGGCTGCACACCGGCGATATCGCCAAGATGGACGAAAAGGGCTTCTTCTTTATCGTGGACCGCAAAAAGGACATGATCCTGGTCTCGGGCTTCAACGTCTATCCGAACGAGATCGAAGACGTGATCGCGATGATGCCGGGCGTGCTCGAAGTCGCCGCGGTTGGCGTGCCGGACGAGAAATCCGGCGAAGCGGTCAAGGTCGTGATCGTGCGCAAGGACCCGGCGCTCACCGCCGAAGCGGTCAAGGCCTTCTGCCGGGAAAACCTGACCGGCTACAAGCTGCCGAAAGTGGTCGAGTTCCGCACCGAGCTGCCGAAGTCGAACGTCGGCAAGATCCTCCGCCGCGAATTGCGCGAAGCGCCGAAGCCGGTGAATTGATGGCGTTATTCCCCTCTCCCTCCGGGAGAGGGGTTGGGTGAGGGTACGGTCCGCCGCGAACCCTCATCCGGCGCTCCGCGCCACCTTCTCCCAATGGGAGAAGGGAATAGTTATTGCGCGGGTTTCATGTAGGGAAACAGCAACACATCGCGAATCGACGCCGAATCGGTCAGCAGCATGACAAGCCGGTCGATGCCGACGCCCAGGCCGCCGGTCGGCGGCAGGCCCACTTCCAGCGCGCGGATGTAATCGGCGTCGAAATGCATGGCTTCGTCGTCGCCGCCTTCCTTGGCCTCGACCTGGGCCTGGAACCGCGCCGCCTGGTCTTCGGCATCGTTGAGTTCGGAAAATCCGTTCGCCAATTCCCGGCCGCCGATAAACAACTCGAAGCGATCTGTGGTCTCCGGGTCGCCGTCGTTGGCGCGCGCAAGCGGACTGACTTCGGTCGGATGCTGGGTGATGAAGGTCGGCTGGATCAGCGTGTGTTCGACCGTCTTCTCGAATGTCTCCAGCAGCAGCTTGCCCCAGCCATAAGCTTTCTTGACGTGGACGCCGAGTCGTTGCGCGTGGCCGCGCATCGCATCAAGATCGCGCAACTGGTCGGGCCGGATTTCCGGGTTGTGCTCGAGCACGGCGTCGATCATCGACCAGCGCCGGAACGGCGGGCCGATGTCGATCACGTGGCCTTCCCATTGCAGGGACGTCGTGCCCAACACGGACTTGGCGACGTCGCGGATCACGCCCTCGGTCAGGTCCATGATTTCGTTGTAGGTGGCGTAGGCCTCGTACAACTCGAGCATGGTGAATTCCGGGTTGTGCCGGGTCGACACGCCCTCGTTGCGGAAATTGCGGTTGATCTCGTACACGCGTTCCAGGCCGCCGACGGTCAGTCGCTTCAAGTAAAGCTCGGGCGCGACCCGCAGGTAGAGGTCGAGGTCGAGCGCGTTGTGGTGGGTGGCGAACGGCTTGGCGACGGCGCCGCCAGGGATGTAATGCATCATCGGCGTTTCGACTTCCAGGAAGCGCCGGGCGTCGAGCCAGCCGCGCATCGCCGAGATGATCTTCGAACGCTTGACGAATACCTCGCGCGCTTCCGGATTGACGATCAGGTCGACGTAACGCTGGCGATAACGCTGCTCGACATCGGACAGGCCATGGAACTTGTCCGGCAGCGGCCGCAGCGACTTGGTCAGCAAGCGCAGCGTGCCGGCCTTGACCGACAGCTCGCCGGTGCGCGTCCGGGTCAGGGTGCCGCTGCAACCGACGATATCGCCGATGTCCCAGCCCTTGAACGCATCGTAGCTGGCGCCGAGGTCGTTCGAGCTAAGGTACAACTGGATGCGCCCACTCATGTCCTGGATCTGGACAAAGCTGGCCTTGCCCATGACCCGCTTGAGCAGCATGCGGCCGGCGATCTGCACGTGCCGCGGCGTCTGCTCGAGTGCTTCCGCGGTCCATTTGTCCTTGTCGGCGAATTCGTCCTGGAGGTCCTGCGCGTAGTCGATGCGCCGAAAATCGTTCGGGAAGGCGATGCCCTGGGCCCGGATGGCCCGGAGCTTGGCGCGGCGCTCGGCGATAAGCTGGTTTTCGTCGGCGGGAGGCGGAGTCGGTTCGGTCATTTCTCGATCCCTAGGCGGCGTCGGCGCGCTTGGCGCCGGCCTGCAGGCCGGACTTCAGGCTGGCCTCGACGAATTCGTCGAGGTCGCCGTCGAGCACTTTCTGCGTATCGGTGCGCTCGACGCCGGTGCGCAGGTCCTTGATCCGGCTCTGGTCGAGCACGTAGCTGCGGATCTGGCTGCCCCAGCCGATGTCGGACTTGGTCGCCTCGAGCGCATTCTTTTCGGCATTACGCTTCTGCACTTCCAGTTCGTACAACTTCGCCTTCAGCATCTTCATCGCGGTGTCGCGGTTCTGGTGCTGGCTGCGCCCGGTCTGGCAGGCGACGACGGTATTGGTCGGAATGTGGGTAATGCGCACCGCCGACTCGGTCTTGTTGACGTGCTGGCCGCCGGCGCCGGAGGAACGGTAGACATCGGTCCTGAGGTCGGCCGGATTGATCTCGATGTCGATGTTGTCGTCGACCTCCGGCGCCACGAACACCGAGGTGAAGCTGGTGTGCCGGCGGTTGTCGGAGTCGAACGGCGACTTGCGCACGAGACGGTGCACGCCGATCTCGGTCTTGAGCCAGCCGTAGGCGTAATCGCCTTCGACGCGGAAGGTCGCCGACTTGATGCCTGCGACATCGCCGGCGCTGGCTTCCATCAACTCGGTCTTCCAGTCACGGTTCTCGCAGAAACGCAGGTACATGCGCAACAGCATTTCCGCCCAGTCCTGCGCCTCGGTGCCGCCGGCGCCGGCCTGGATGTCGACGAAGCAATTGGCGGAATCGAGTTCGCCCGAGAACATGCGCCGGAACTCCAGCGCCTCGACCCGGGCGGCGATTTTCTCGACATCGGCGACGACGGAATTGACGGTGCCTTCGTCGTCGTCCATTTCCGCGAGGTCGAGCAGCTCGGCGGCGTCGACCAGGCCATCGGTATTGGCGCGCGTCTCGCTGACGATCCGGTCGAGGGTGGCGCGCTCCTTGCCCAGGGCCTGCGCGCGTTCGGGTTCGTTCCAGATGGCCGGGTTCTCGAGTTCCCGGCCGACTTCTTCGAGCCGTTCTACCTTGGCATCGAAGTCAAAGATACCCCCGAAGCGAATCCAGCCGGCCCTTGAGGTCGGCGATGCGCTGGCGGATGAGAGCGAGTTCCATGGCGGCTTCTAGTTGATGACGTCGACTTGTTGCGGTGGCCAATGATACCAGTGGCGGATCAGCAACTGCACGCCCTTGCGGCCCCGGAAGTCGTCCGGCTCGAGTTGGTAGGCAGCGTGGATTCGCGCCGTCGGTGGCGTTCCCTGCCAACCTCCGAAATGGATGGCGGAAATGGCGGGGCCATCGCTGGCCAGGGCCAGGCTCAGTTTGAGGTGGCGTTCGCCGAGCACGCGCCACTCGCGGACCTCGAAGACGTTGTCGAACACGGGTTCGGGAAAGCCCTGGCCCCACGGACCGGCCATGCGCAGCCGCTCCGCGAGTTCGCGCTTGAGGTCGCCGGGCTCCAGTGGCCCATCGCTGGCCAGTTCGGCCCGCAGCAACTCCGGCGCGAGCATGGACCCGACCGAGGCCAGCATGGCCGTGCGGAAGGGATCCAGATTCTCGGCGCGCAAGCTCAGCCCAGCGGCCATTGCATGGCCGCCGAAGCGTTCAATCAGGCCCGGATGCAACGCATCCACCCGCGTCAGCGCATCACGGATATGCAGGCCAGGAATGGAGCGCGCCGATCCACGCAACATGCCGCCGTCCTGCTCCGAGGGCGCGAACGCCAGGGCCGGACGATGGCAGCGATCCTTGATCCGCGAAGCGACCAGCCCGACCACGCCGGCATGCCATGATGGATCGAACAGGATGACCGCGGGCGGCAAGCCTTCCAGCGCGAGCGGCATCCGTTGCAATGCCGCTTCGGCGTCGTCGACCATCGACTGTTGGCGCTCGCGGCGTTCGCCATTGATCGCATCGAGCGCGGACGCCATCGCATCGGCCCGCGCCGCGTCATCGCAAATCAGGCACTCGATGCCGAGCGCCATGTCTTCCAGGCGGCCGGCGGCGTTGAGGCGTGGGGCGATCCCGAAGCCGATGTCGGCGGCCGTGAGCGTGGCCTCCTCGCGTCCGGCGAGTTTGATCAAGGCCCGCAGCCCGGCTTGGCCCTGGCCCTGGCGCATGCGCTTGAGTCCTGCCGCGACCAGTATCCGGTTGTTGCCGTCGAGCGGCACCATGTCGGCGACAGTGCCCACGGCGACCAGATCGAGCAGGCACGACAAGTCCGGTTCCGATCCTGCGAACGCGCCCTGCTCGCGCAGATGCCGGCGCAGTGCCAGCAACAGGTAGAACATCACACCGACACCGGCCAGGGCTTTGCTAGGAAAAGCATCGCCATCGAGGTTCGGATTGACGATGACATCGGCAGGCGGCAAGTGCTCGCCCGGCAGATGGTGGTCGGTGACCAGCACCAGCCAGCCACGGTCCTTGGCCGCGCGAACGCCGGCGTGGCAAGCGATGCCGCTGTCGACGGTCAGGACGAGATCGGGCGCCATCGCCACGAGATCGTCCACCAACGCCGGGGACAGGCCATAGCCATGGGTCGCGCGATTGGGAACGCGGAAGCTCACCCAGGTGGCGCCGAGCATCCGCAGTCCGCGCACCGCAACCGTCGTGCCGGTGGCGCCGTCGCAATCGAAATCGCCCACAACGACGATGTGTTTCTGATCGTCGATGGCGGTGGCAAGCAAGGAAACGGCGGCGGCCAACTGCCCTAGGCTTTCGGGCCGCAGCAGATTCGCCAGTTTCAGTTCGGCAGCTTCCGCGGAGCAAACGCCTCGGGATGCCAAGACCCGCTGCAGGACGAGCGGAAAATCTGGTGGCCACGGCCCATGCTCGGGCACCTGTCGCCGGACGATGGTGAGCGCCTCGCTCATGCTTCGAGTCGGTGCAATGGCCGCCGCCAGAACCGCCAGCGCTGACTTGACTGCAGCGACCAACGCGCGCCATCGGCGAAGTCGAGAGTGAGCGACTGGTTCGCCGCGATGCGTTGCTCGACCTGTTGCCAGTCACGCACGTGGCGAAGGTCTTCGAGGATTGGCCCGGTCGCCGCCGCCATGGAATGCGCGAACAGGGCCTGCAACTGCGCGTCTTCGGCAGCGATGGCGGCAACGCCAGTGGCGATGGATTCCGGCAACGCGCCGCCGCCCCAGAACCAGAGCGAATTCACCGGTGGCTTGCCGAGCGCAGCGCGATCGACGTTGGCCGGATGGTTGTGCAGGATCACCTGCGATTCGCTCAGCAGGGTTCTCCAGCGCCGCCCGGCTTCGCCCGGCG
>JANYBA010000167.1 GCA_025360985.1 Gammaproteobacteria bacterium
CCCCGACTTAGCGCCGCCAACGACGTCGGGGCTGAAGCCCCTCCCACAAATCACGGATAATAGGTAGTCACCCCGGAGCCGCCCGATGGCCGAAGCCATTCGCCACGACAAGACCGCGCGCCAGCTCCGGCTCCTGTCGGACGCGCTCGACACCGGCCGCCTCGGCCCGGTGCGACGCCTGGTGAACACGCTGTCGCCGGCGGAGATCGGCAACCTGCTCGAGTCGTTGCCGCCGACCAAGCGCGGCATCGTCTGGGGCCTCGTCGATCCCGAGGACGACGGCGAAGTGCTGGTGCACGTCGGCGAGGACGTGCGCGAATCGCTGCTGGCGGAAATGGACCCCGATGAAATCGTCGCCGCCGCCGAAACGCTCGACATCGACGACCTGGCCGAACTCGCCGACGACCTGCCCGACACGGTCATCGACGAAGTCTTGAAGTCGATGGACCGCGAGAACCGCGAGCGGCTCGAGCAGGCCCTGGCCTACCCCGAGGACAGCGCCGGCCGACTGATGAACCCGGACGTCATCACGGTGCGCGCCGACGTCACCGTCGACGTCGTGCTGCGCTACCTGCGCCTGCGCGGCGAGATGCCCGAGCACACCGACCACCTGTTCGTTGTCAGTCGCCGCCACCAGTACCTGGGCCGGCTCGCCACCATTGCCCTGCTCACCCACGACCCGTCGACGCCGATCAACGAACTGATCGACGACCAGCAGCCGGCGATCGAGGTCGAGATGGCGGCCAGCGAGGTCGCGACGCAGTTCTCCGACCACGACTGGATCTCGGCGCCGGTGGTGGACGAAAACAACATCCTGCTCGGCCGCATCACCATCGACGACGTCGTCGACATCATCCGCGAACAGGCCGAGCACCAGGCCCTGTCCGCCGCCGGCGTCGACGAGGACGAGGACCTGTTCAGCCCGGTGCCGCGCGCCTTCCGCCGACGCGTGCTCTGGCTGGGGATCAACCTGGGCACGGCCTTCCTGGCCTCGTCCGTGGTCGGTCAATTCCAGGGCACGATCAACCAGATCGTCGCACTCGCCGTGCTGATGCCGATCGTCGCCGGCATGGGCGGCAACGCCGGCACCCAGGTGCTGGCGCTGATGGTGCGTGGCCTGGCGCTCGGACAGGTCGGCGCCGCCAACGTCTATCCCTTGCTGTGGAAGGAATTGCGCGTCGCGCTGATGAACGGCCTGCTGCTCGGCAGCATCGTCGCGATCGCCACGTTCCTGTGGTTCCGCGATCCCGGGTTGTCGCTGGTGATTGGCGCCGCCATGACCATCAACCTGCTGGCCGCGGCCAGCGCCGGCGTGCTCGTGCCGATGGCGCTCAAGCGCATGCACCTCGACCCCGCGCTGGCTGGCAGCGTCATCCTGACCACCGTCACCGACGTGATGGGCTTCCTGAGTTTCCTCGGCCTGGCGACGTTGGTCTTGCTGAAATAAGGAAGGTCCAAAAAACTCAACTATTCCTCGTCATTCCCGCGAAGGCGGGAATCCAGTGTCTTTACTTTTGAAAGCTTGAAGTCGCTGGATCCCCGCCTTCGCGGGGATGACGGCAATTATTCAGGCCTGCTGCTCTAGTCCGGACGGCGATCAGGCCGGGGCGCCGCCCGGGTGTCGCTCCCAGAATTTGTCGATTGCCCACGCCAGCGAAATCGCCAGCGCCGCGGCGATGATCCATTGCCAGGACAGGTGCGGCAGGGAAATCGGGATCGACGACAGCATCGGCCACAACTTGGGCATGAGATAGCCGCCGCCGCCCAGGGCCATGCCGAGTAGTAGCAAGATGACGAGGCCGTCCTCAATGCCGGCGCGTTCCGCCGCCGGCCCCAGTCGCAAGGCGATCCTGGCCGCGAAGTCGTCGGCCAGGGCCGGCATCGGCGCGCGTCGCACGGCACGAATTACCAGGCGATAGGCGTCGACATCGGCATCGCCCGGAGGCGAGCCCAGTCGTTCGGCCTGCTCCGCCGCCTGCTGGAGGCGGGCAACGCGATCGTTCGAGTCGATTTCGTTCATGCCAGTACTCCGAGTCGTTGCTCCATCTGTTGCCGCAGCCGTTGCCGGGCGCGGAACAGGTAGTTCTTCACGGTGCCTTCGGGCAAGCCGGTGCTGGCGGCAATGTCGCCGATGCCCAGTTCGTCCAGGTGGTAAAGCGTGATCAGGGTGCGTTGCAGCGGCGGCAGGCGCTCGATCTCGCCCGCCAGGTGCTGCATCAGTTCCTGGTCGGCGCAAGAAGTCTCGAGGTCGAAGCCGTCGCTGGCCCGCAGGTACTCCGAACTTTCGCCGTCGTCTTCGTCGGCGCTGACGATGGCGATCTTTTTCTTCTGCAGGTGCCGGGCGGCGATATTGAAGGCGACCCGGCCGATCCAGCTCGCGAGCGAACTCTCGTAACGGAACTGCCGCAGCCGATCATGGACCCGCAGGAACACGTCCTGGCAGAGCTCGCGGGCATCCTCGTGGTTGGCCACCATCCGGTGCACCATGTGCCAGACTAGGGCCTGGTGGCGCTTGATCAGGCGCTCGAAGGCACCCGGCTCCCCGGCCAGTACGGCTGACACCATGGCTTGGTCCTCGCTCATGCCCCGAGGGATACCCTGTAGTGGCCTTCGGTTGCAGGCTACTCCAAAACTATTTCGCAGCGGGGGTGCAACCGGATCCGCCCCGGCCGTATCCATCGCTGCGAAGGGCAATCCTGCCCGGACTGCCAGGAGAGCTAGCGATGATGGATTTCGCCTACTTCATTCCCATTACCCTGTTCATCTGCATCGTGATGGCCATCAAGGTCATCATCGACGGCAAGGTGCGCAAGCGCATCGCCGAAACCAACCCGTCGGAGGACCTGGTCAAGGCCATGTTGATCGCCGAGGAACAAAGCCGCCGCCTGTCGGCCTTGAAGTGGGGCCTGGTGCTGACCATCGTCGGCGTCGCCTTCGGCCTGATCAGCGCCCTGCACCTGTCGCCGGACAACCCGGGCTCTTACGGCCTGCTGATCGGCGCCGCTGGCGTCGGCATGCTGGCCTACCACGTCCTGGCCAATCGCAAGCCCTGAGCGTGACTGGCAAGGCCCGCGGCTAAGCGTCGCGGGCCTTGTTTTGTTCGGCGAGCGTCAACGCCACCTTGTCGCGCAAGTAGGCCGGTTCGAGTTTGTCGGCGGCGATGGCTTCG
>JANYBA010000198.1 GCA_025360985.1 Gammaproteobacteria bacterium
CTTGAGCGCGGCATTGACCGGGGCCAGGTCCTTCTGGCGCAGGTCCTCGAACTCCTTGGCGACGTCGTCCAGATCGTGGCGCAGCACGGCGGTGTAGGCGATCAGCGTGTCCGCCGGCCGGCCTTCGTAGAAAGCGATGCCACCGTAGAGCTGGTCCATGTGCTCGCGCAGGCGTTCCTCGCCGGTGATGGCGCCGCCTTCCTTGGTGGCGACGATCTTCTTGCGGATGGTGTCGGCCTTGTCGGCCAGCGCGGTCAGCTGGGCGCGCAGCGCGTCGCCTTGCGGCAGGCCGTCGCCCAGCGCCTTGGCGCCTTCGCGCACGGCCTGGATGCGGGCGACCAGGTCGCTCATTTCGCCGAACATGCCGTGAACCTTCATGGCGGCGTCGAATTGCGCCTGGCGGTCGGCGACGGTGTACGGCGCGCGGCGATCGAGGCCGACGTCGACGTGGGTCTCGTAGGTCTTGTCGCCCTTGGTCATGCGCACCGTGTACACGCCCGGCACCACGCGCGGCCCCTGGGTGGCGGCGCCGGCGATCTGCGCGGCTGGCGGCACCGTCGGCGGTTTCACGCCCATCGACCAGTCGACCCGGTTGATGCCGCGGCGCTTGCTGGCCGGCAGCGTTTCGATCAGGTTGCCCTTGGCGTCGAGCACTTCCAGCTTGAGCTTGCCGAACAGATGGCGGCCGCGCTGGTAGTAGGTGATGGTGACGTCGTTGCTGGCGTTCTGGCCGGTGTAGCTGGCGTCGCCTTCGGCCCAGCCGCCGAACGCCTGCAGGCGTTGCTGCTGCGGCCGCGACGGCAGGAACACCACTTCCTGCTGCAGGATCGCCGGCGTCAGGGCGCGCAGGGCGGTGAGGTCGTTGATGATCCAGATGCCGCGGCCGTGGGTCGCCAGCACCAAGTCGCTGTCGCGCGGCTGGATGGCGAGGTCGCGCACGGCGACGGCCGGGAAGTCGCCGCCCTTGAACTGCGCCCATTGGCCGCCGTCGTCGATGGAGATCCACAGCCCGAGTTCGGTGCCGACGTAGAGCAGGCCGGGCTTGACCGGGTCTTCGCGCACGACGTGGGCGTAGCCGCGCAGTCCCTTGGCTTGCGCCGGCGAAACCAGTGCTACCCAGCTGGCGCCGTAATTGCTCGTCTTGTAGACCATCGGGCCCATGTCGCCGAAGCTGTGGCGATCAAAGGTGACGTAGGCGGTGCCGGCATCGTAATGGCTGGCGTCGATGTAGCTGACCCAGGAATTGGCTGGCACCTTGGCGCCGGCGGTGACGTTCTTCCAGGTCTTGCCGCCATCGCGGGTCACCTGCACGTTGCCGTCGTCGGTGCCGACCCAGATCACCTTGCCGTCCTTGGGCGACTCGCTGATCGTGTAGATCGTCGTATGCATTTCAGCGGACGAATTGTCGACCGTGATGCCGCCGGACTCTTCCTGCTTCTGCTTGTTCGGGTCGTTGGTGGTCAGGTCGGGCGAGATCCGGTCCCAGGTCTGGCCGTGGTCGCGGCTGCGGAACAGCACCTGCGCGCCGATGTAGATCGTGCCCTTTTCGTTCGGCGACAGGTGGATCGGCGTGTTCCAGTTCCAGCGCAGCTTTTCGCCCTGGTTGGCGCGCGGCTGGATGTCGCGGACCAGGTGCGTGTGCCGGTTGACCCGGCCGATGTTGCCGCCCTGCGCTTCGGCATAGACGAAGTCCGGATCGGCCGGATCGGCGAAGGTCCAGAAGCCGTCGCCGCCGTACATGTTTTCCCAGCGGCCGTTGCTGATGCCGCCCGGATAGGAGGAATCGCCGACCCAGGAACTGTTGTCCTGCAGGCCGCCGTAAACGCGGTAGGGATCTTCGTTGTCGACGCTGACATGGTAGAACTGCGACACCGGCAGGTTGTTGCCCTTCCACCACAGGTTGCCGCCGTCCTTGGACAGCCACAGGCCGCCGTCGTCGCCGGCGATCACGATCTGCGGATTGGCCGGGTCGATCCAGATGTCGTGGAAGTCGCCGTGGGCGCCGCCGCCGACATTGGCGAAGGTCTTGCCGCCGTCGTCGGAGCGATACAGCGCGCTCTTGGTCGATTCCACGATGGCGTAGACGATCTTGCTGTCGGACGGCGCGACGGTGACGCCGATCCGGCCGTAGGGCTTGTCCGGGAAGCCCTTGTTGGCGGCCGGCGTGATTTCGGTCCAGTGCAG
>JANYBA010000203.1 GCA_025360985.1 Gammaproteobacteria bacterium
CGCTCGAGTTCGCGATCGAGCGCGTCGAGGTTCCAGAAATCTTCGCTTTTCCAGTCCAGCGGATGCCGCGTCGGTGCTTCCAGGCTGCCTTCGCGCATGGCAGGCGCTCAGCCCATTTCGCCGAGGGCCTTGGTGAAGCGGTTGGCGTGCGAGCGTTCGGCCTTGGCCAGCGTCTCGAACCAGTCGGCGATTTCGTCGAAGCCTTCGCTGCGCGCTTCCTTGGCCATGCCCGGGTCCATGTCGGAATACTCGTGGGTCTCGCCCGCGATCGCCGATTTCAGATTCAGGCTGGTGCCGCCGAACGGCAGTCCGGTGGCGGGATCGCCGACGGCTTCGAGGTATTCGAGGTGGCCGTGGGCGTGGCCGGTTTCGCCTTCCGCGGTGGAGCGGAACACGGCTGCCACGTCGTTGTAGCCTTCGACGTCGGCCTTTTGTGCGAAGTAGAGGTAACGGCGGTTGGCCTGGGATTCGCCGGCGAACGCGGCCTTCAGGTTGCCTTCGGTTTTGGTGCCTTTGAGGGACATGGGGAGCCTCGCGAAATGGACGGTGGCAGGAGTCCCGGTTGGGGCCGGGACCGTCCGAGGATAATCCCGGATCGGTATCGGGAGGAAATGAATTATAACAATAGTTTCGATAGAGCCTGTGTATCAGGCTCGTTTCGACGTAGGCAGGTCCAGCAGCCCGGTTGGAAGGTCGCGCAAGACCGCCGCGAGCTGGTGCAGGAATCCCGACATCGCCGAACTCTTGCGCCAGACCAGGGCCAGCTTGCGGGTCGGCGTGGGTTTCTTGAACGGCACCAGCCGGATGCTTTCCGATGCCTGCACCGGTGGTTTGACCGCGAGGATCGGCAGCAAGGTCATGCCGACGCCAGCGGCGACCATCTGCCGCAGGGTTTCCAGGCTGGTGGCGCGAAAACCTTCTTTTTCGCCGGCCCCGGCCAACTTGCAGACCGCCAGGGCCTGGTCGCGCAGGCAATGGCCGTCCTCGAGCAACAACAGATGCTGCTCCGACAATTCGCTGAGCTTCAATTCGCGATGACGCGCCAAGGGATGGCCACGAGGCAGCGCCAGGATGAAGGGCTCCTCGAACAAGTCCTCGGTTTCCAGCCAAGCTTCGTGCAATGGCAGTGCGAGCACGGCGGCGTCGAGACGGCCCTCGTGCAGCATCTGCAGCACGACTTCGGATTTTTCCTCGACCAGCAGCAATTCCAGGCGCGGGAAGCGCTTGCCGATCTTCGGCACGACGTGCGGCAACAGGTACGGCGCCAGCGTCGGGAACAGGCCAAGCCGCACGCTTCCAGCCTCGGGATCGGCGGTGCGTCGCGCCGATTCGCGCATTTGCTCGACTTCCGCGACGACCCGGCGCGCCCGCGTGACGATATCGGCGCCGACCGGAGTGAGCATGATTTGCCGCGGCGCGCGCTCGATCAGTTGCACGCCGAGTTCTTCCTCGAGTTTCCGGATCTGGGTCGAGAGCGTGGGCTGGCTGACGTGGCAGGCGTCGGCGGCCCGGCCGAAATGGCGCCGGTCAGCGAGGGCGATCAGGTAGTGCAGGTCGCGCAGGTTCATCGTGCAAGCATAGGCCACGCGGGCAAGCCGGCGCAGCGGCCGACCGGGCGCGGATCCAGCGCAGGCTGCGCTCGAGCACCGGCGATTGGCTCGGGTAGGCGAAACCAAGCAGCAGGCGGATGTGGCCGATGCCGGGCAGGATTTCCAGGGCCACCGGCTCTCCCGCCGCTTGCAGCCGGGCGGCGAGGCGCTGGCTGTTCCTGGGCCAGGCGAGGTCGTCGTCGGCGCCGTGCAACAGCAGGAAGGCAGGCTCGTCGCCATCGACGAAGTTCACCGGCTGCGAGCGCGGCCATTGCGACTCCGGCCCGAACACCTGGGCCACCTTCGGATCGGTGAAGGGCAGGAAATCGTAGGGCCCCGCCAAGCCGACGACGCCGCGAAGCTCGCGCGGCGCCATGCCGACGGCGCGCAGGTAATGGCCGTCGGTCGCGAGCAGAGCGGCGATATGGGCGCCGGCCGAATGTCCCATCAGGAACATCCGCGTCGGATCTCCCCCTAGTTTTCCGGCATGGGCGCGGGTCCAGGCGACCGCCGCGGCGGCATCGTCCATGAAGCTCGGGAAGAGATTGCCTGGAGCCTTGCGGTAGTCGGGGATGACCACGACGAGGCCCGCGCGCGCCAGCGCGTTGCCGACGAACCGGTAGTCCTCCTTGCGCCCGTTACGCCAGCTGCCACCATAGAAGAACACCACCACCGGGTCCGATTGCCCGCCCGCGCGGCGATAGACGTCGGCGGACAGTCGATGCGCCGGATCGAAAACGACCGTCTCGACGTGCTGGGCCGGGACGGCGGCGTTGACGGCCCAGAAATACGCGCGCTGGCAGCCGCCGAGGACTGGCAGGCAGGCCAACACCAGGAGCAGGCGGAATATCGAGCCGGGATTCATGGCGCTATCATGGCCACCGGAGTGTGCAGGAGCCGTCATGACCGACAGCGAACCCAACGACTTGGCCCGGCGTTACGCCGCCATCCCCGAGCGCAATACCGCGGACGTGCTGCTCCGGACCGTGCAGCAGCACCACGTGCAGCTGTCGGTGATGGCCGATACCAAGGCCAATATCCTGATCACCGTGTCGTCGATCGTGCTGACCCTGGTACTGGGCAAGATGAACGATCCGGGCCTGCGCGGGGCGATGCTGACGCTCGCCGGCTTCGTGCTGGCGGCCTTGCTGCTGGCGATCATCGCCGTGTTGCCGAAGTACCGGCCGCTGCGGCTCGCGCCCGGCTCACCCTTGCCGGCGAACTTCAACCTGCTGTTCTTCGGCCATTTCGCCGAGCTGCCGCGCGATCGCTTCCTCGGCGAGATGGCCGACGCACTGCAGCCCGACGGCTCGGTGTATTCCTCGATGGCGGGCGATGTCTACGCGATCGGCTACTACCTCGCGCACTACAAGTACCGGTTCCTGCGCCTGTCCTACCTGTTCTTCCTGGGCGGATTCGTTTGCGCCTGCTTGGTCGCGGCGTTCGAAATGCTCAGGCACTGATGACGACGGTCGGGCAGGCCTTGCGCGCCGCCGCCGCCGCGCTGCCCGGGGACGAAGCTCGCGCCGAGGCGGAAATGCTGCTGGCGCAGGCCCTCCAGCAGTCGCGGGCCTGGCTGGTCGCGCACGACCGGGACGCCCTGGAGCACGAGCCGCGCGCGCGCTTTTCCGCGCTGCTCGCCCGTCGCCGCGCCGGCGAACCGGTGGCGCATATCCTCGGCCAGCGCGGGTTCTGGTCGCTCGATCTCGCCGTCACCGCCGATACGCTGATCCCGCGCCCCGAGACCGAGCGACTGGTGGAGCTCGCGCTCGAACGCCTGCCCTTTGCGCAGTCCAGCGAGGTCCTGGACCTGGGCACCGGCACCGGCGCGATTGCGCTGGCCATCGCCAGCGAACGGCCCGATGCCGCGATCACCGCAGTTGACGCGGATGCGCGCGCGTTGGCGGTCGCGGGCAAGAATGCTGCGCGCTTGGGACTGGGCCGCATCCGATTCCTGCGCAGCGACTGGTTTTCCGCCGTGGCCGGCGAGCGCTTCCGGCTGATCGTCGCCAATCCACCGTATCTCGCCGAGGACGATCCGCACCTGGCGACCGGCGACTTGCGCCACGAGCCGCGCCTGGCCCTGGTCTCGGGACCCGACGGATTGGATGCGATCCGACGCATTGTCAGGCAGGCGCCGGGCCACCTCGCTCCTGACGGCTGGTTATTGCTGGAACACGGGATGGACCAAGGCGGCGCGGTGCGCGAGTTGCTGCGCACGGCTGGATTCACGCTGGTTTCGACGGCCACGGACATTGAAGGCCGCGATCGGGTGACGCTCGGCCAATTCGGCTGACGCGAAGGTTCAGTGCACCGGGATTGCGATGGCGATGCCGGGCTTGCCGCGGATATCGAACTTCAGGCGCTTGCCGTTCGGCTCGTCCCAGAGTTTCGCGGTCATGTTGTCGCAGAACTGGTCGTAACGATCGTTGACATTGGACGCCATCGAAGTTCGATGGGCATCGCGCATGCCGCTGTTCGGGCGGGCGACCGCAGAAAATGCGCCGGCAGGGATCTTCCCGGGGCCGGTCGTGACGTGGGCAGAACCAAGGTTGGGCGGCAGGCGCAGCGCCGAGTCGGGCATGCCAGCAAGGAAGTTGTTGCGCTGCTGCCAATTCGGCGCATTGGCGCGGTCGGGTCGAACGGCGCGGCGGCCCGATTCCGATGCGCTCGCATCAAGCGCGAGCCCGCCGAGCAGGCTCACCACCATCAATGCGGCAATGGGACGGAATCGGCGCAAGCGCGATCTCCTGAAACCCGCTCCGGAGCCATGGCCCGAAAGTCATGGTTGGGTTCCAACGCTACCACGAATCATGGTCGTTGGCAGCTACCTCGGAACGCCGTTCAGCCAGCAACAGAGCGGGGCCCGGCCTTGGCAAGTTCGGGCCAGCGGGCGAGCAGGGATAGACGGGCGGTGGCAGCGTCGAGGCCGGCTTCGACGAGCAATTGTTCCCGGCTGGCGTGCTCCTGGAAGTGGTCGGGCAAACCCAGGTGCAGGATCGGCAACGCCAGCCCTTCGGCAGCCAGCAGTTCGGCGACCCCGGAACCGGCCCCGCCCATGACGGCGTTGTCCTCCATCGTGACGAAGCCTTCGTGCGAATTCGCCAGCTCCAGGACCAGGGCACGGTCGAGCGGCTTGACGAAGCGCATGTTGACCAGGGTCAGGCCGAATTCTTCCGCCAGTTGCGCCGCGGCCGGCAGGACCGCGCCGAACGCCAGCACGGCCAGCTTGCCGCCGCGACGACGCAGTTCGGCCTTGCCGATCGGCAGGGTGTCGAGATTGGCTTGCACCGCCACGCCCGGACCGGTTCCGCGCGGATAACGCACGGCGGCCGGGCCACGATGCTTGAAGCCGGTGCTGAGCATTTTCCGGCATTCGTCTTCGTCGGCCGGTGCCATGACCAGCATGTTCGGGATGCAACGCAGGTAGGAATGGTCGAAGCTGCCGGCGTGGGTGGCGCCGTCCGGTCCGACCACGCCGGCGCGGTCGAGCGCGAACAGGACGTCCAGGTCCTGCACGGCGACGTCGTGGATCAGCTGGTCGTAGCCGCGTTGCAGGAAGGTCGAATAGATCGCGACCACCGGCTTGGCGCCTTCGCAGGCCATGCCGGCGGCCAGCGTCACCGCGTGCTGCTCGGCGATCGCCGTGTCGAAGTAGCGCTGCGGGAATTCCTGCGAGAAGCGCACCATGCCCGAGCCTTCGCGCATTGCCGGGGTGATGGCCATGAGTTTCGCGTCGGCCGCGGCCATGTCGCACAGCCAGTCGCCGAACACCTGGGTGTAGGTCGGCTTGGCCGGACCGCCTTTCTTGACCACGCCGATATCCGGGTCGAACGGCGAGACCGCGTGGTATTCGATCTGGTCGCCCTCGGCGAGGTCGTAGCCCTTGCCCTTGGTGGTGATCACGTGCAAGAGCTGCGGGCCCTTGAGCGTTTTCAGGGTCTTGAGCGCGGTGACCAGCGCCGGCAGGTCGTGGCCGTCGATCGGGCCGGAATAATGGAAGCCCATTTCCTCGAACAGGGTCGAGGGCACGAACATGCCCTTCCAGTGCTCTTCCCAGCGGCGGACGAAACGCGCGGTCGGTTTGCGCTTGTCGCCGAGCAGCTTCTTGCCGCCTTCGCGCATTGCGTTCATCGTGCGGCTCGACATCATCCGGCCGAGCATCTTGGTCAGGCCGCCGACGTTTTCCGAAATCGACATCCGGTTGTCGTTGAGGATGACCAGCAGGTTCGGTTCCGGGTCCATGCCGCCGGCGTGGTTTAGCGCCTCGTAGGCCATGCCCGCCGTCATCGCACCGTCGCCGATCACCGCCACCACGTGGCGCTCGTCGCCGGTGCTTTGCAGGGCGATGGCCATGCCCAGCGCCGCCGAAATCGAGGTCGAGGAATGGCCGACGCCAAAGGTGTCGTATTCGCTTTCGTCGCGCTTGGGGAACGGCGCGATGCCGTCCTTCTTCTTGACCGTGTGGATGCGGTCGCGACGGCCGGTGAGGATCTTGTGCGGATAGCACTGGTGGCCGACGTCCCAGACCAGGCGGTCCTTCGGGGTGTCGTAGAGGTAGTGCAGGGCGACCGTCAATTCGATCACGCCGAGGCCGGCGCCAAAATGGCCACCGACCTGGCTGACGGTCTCGATCAGGTAGGCGCGCAGCTCCTCGGCGATGGCCGGCAGTTCCGCTTCCGGGAACTGGCGCAGGTCGGTGGGAATGGCGATGCGGGAAAGGCGCGGATAGCGCTGGGCGTCCATCGGGACTCGACTGCAAGACTCAGGCGCGAATTGTCCGGCAGCCCGGCAACCGGGGCAAGCACCGATGCCGGGATCGCGTCAGCCGAGCTTGGCGAGCAGGGCGCACGCCCGGGCGACAGTCGCCTCGGCGGGCGGTGCGCCGTCGACCAGCACGACGCCGGTCAGGAGGCCCGCGTTCACGTAATCGGTCAACTCGGCCAGGCTGGCGCCGCTCGCATCGGACAGGGGCGTCAGCGGCGACGGGCCCTTCATCATCACCGTCGCGATGCGGAAGTGCTTGGGGAATTCGCGCTCGGTCTGCGGCCACTTGCTCAGCTTGTAGCGTCCGTTGGGGCTGAAATCGGGCAACAGCAGCCCGCGCCCGGCGTACAAGCCGCACAGCCACAGCAGCCGCATATAGGGTTGGGCACCGCCGGTGCGCGCCGCGATCTGGTCGAACTGGTCGCCGCTGATCGCGATCCACTCGCCATCGCGCACCTCGCCTTCGACCAGCGGAAGCAAGGGCTTGAGCGTCGCCGAACCGGTGTAGATCTGGCGGGCCGGGTCAAGGGCGAGCTCCGGCGCGCCCTCGCGGACCAGGCGAACCGGGCCGGCCAGGCGATCCGGCGCCAGGAAATCGTGCAGCCGCGTGGCCCGCGGGCCGACGGCGAGCGCGGCCTGGCGGCCGGTCACGCGTGCAGGCATTGCCGGCTGCTGGCCGGTGGTCCGCGCGGCGATGACGTCGGCCGGGCTGATCAGCGTTTCCAGTACCTGCTTCGGTTCCTGGTCGAGCCGGGCCGCGATCTGGGTGAGTACGTCGAACAGTGCGCCGGCGTCGAGCGGCCGGGTCAGTGTGTGGTCGGCTTCCGATCGCGCACTGGTAGTCAAGCCGACGGTGACCTTGCCGGTGCCCTGCGCCTTCAGCCAGCCCAAATGGCCGTACATCGAATCCATGTCGATGATCAGGACGTGCGCTTCGGCTTCCGGAACCACGCGCCAGGCCGGCTTCAGGTGGGCATTGGCCTGCTCGAACTGCCCTTCGGCGTCAGCCGCGTCCTCGCGCGAGAAGCCGGAAAAACTTAGCGTGGCTTGGGCCATCTGGTTGCAACTCCCCGGGCACAGGTGCTTTGCCTGTGAAGATCAAGTGTGCTGGCCGCAGCCGGCCCGCGTCAACGCGCACGACCGAAAGCCCGGCAGCAAGTCTCAGTTTGCCGCCCGGGCCCGCTTCGGCAGGTGGTGCTTCAGGAACGCCATCTGGTCGGCGAGGATGTGCCGGTTCGACAGGATCAGGTGTTCGACCCAGCTCGGCCGGTACGGCACCGCCAGCAAGGGCATGCCGGCCTGCTGCGGCGTGCGGCCACCCTTGTGCGAATTGCAGTGGAAACAGGCGGTGACGACGTTTTCCCAGGCGTCCCGGCCGCCCTTGGAGATCGGGACGACGTGGTCGCGGGTCAGCGTGTGGCGGCCGAATTCGCCGCCGCAGTACAGGCAAAGGTGGGCATCACGGGCGAACAGCGCGGCATTGGTCAGCGCCGGCGAGGGATCCAGCGAGCGTGGATGGGCATGGCCTCGCGCTGCCACGATCGGGTGCAGGTCCAGCAGGCTCTGCTGGCCGCTGAGCCGATTGGTGCCGCCATGGATGGTCATGCACGGATCGCCCAGCGTCCATGCCACCGCGCCGCGGACGTACAGGCAGGCGGCGTCCTGCCAGTGCATCCAGTCGAGGATGCGACCGTGGGCGTCGAGGGAGAGGACCCGGGGCATCGGCGTTTCCCGCCACGGATGCTGCCCGGCCGGGGGGCTGGGATTCCCGGCGCCCACCAGCGACAGTCGAGGCGTGGGCACATTCATGATGGCCGGAGCATAGCGCAGCGGCATGGCAGTGCAAGCTAAGATTCCCGCACGTCCCCCGGATTCCGACCATGCGCGACCTCTATCCCGAGATCGAACCCTTCGACAGCAGTCGCTTGCCGGTCGATGCCCGGCACAACCTGTACTACGAACAATGCGGCAATCCCGCCGGCAAGCCGGTGGTGTTGTTGCATGGCGGTCCGGGCGCGGGCTGCGGCGCGAAGATGCGCCGCTTCCACGATCCGGCGAGGTACCGGATCGTATTGTTCGACCAGCGGGGCTCCGGTCGATCGACCCCGCATGCCGATCTCACCGACAACACGACCTGGGACCTGGTCGCCGACGTCGAGCGCCTGCGCGAGCACTTGGGCATCGAGCGCTGGCAGGTTTTCGGCGGCAGTTGGGGATCGACCCTCGCGCTGGCTTACGCCGAAGCGCATCCCGGGCGCGTCACCGAACTGATCCTGCGCGGAATCTTCATGCTGCGGCGCTGGGAGCTGGAATGGTTCTACCAGGAAGGTTGTTCGCGCCTGTTTCCCGACGCCTGGGACCGCTACCTCGAAACGATCCCGCCGGCCGAACGCGGCGACCTGATTTCCGCGTACCACCGGCGACTGACCTCGCCCGACGAAGCGACCCGGTTGGTTGCCGCGCGCGCCTGGTCGGTTTGGGAAGCGTCTACCAGCCTGCTCCTGCAGGATGACGCTTTCATCAGGGGCCACGAAGATCCGCATTTCGCCCTTAGCTTCGCGCGAATCGAGAGCCACTACTTCGTGCACGGCGGATTCTTCGACGTCGAAGGCCAGCTGCTGCGTGACGCCCATCGCCTGCACGGCATTCCCGGCGTGATCGTGCACGGCCGCTACGACGTGGTCTGCCCCCTGCAGAACGCCTGGGACCTGCGCAAGGCATGGCCGGAAGCGAAGCTGGTGATCAATCCTGGCGCCGGGCATTCGGCCTACGAACCGGAAAATGCCGCGGCGCTGGTCGAGGCGACGGATTCGTTCCGTTGATGACACTGAAGGAGTGGCTGCAAGCAAAGCTTCGAAGCTATTCGCGATTGGTGATCGCGAGTGGAATTGGCGCGCTCGCAGTGCCGCTGACCGTGATTTGGCTTCGCCGTAGCGGTTTCTCCTCGGGCGATGCCTTTTGGTACCGCAACAAATATTTCGAATGGCCATACGAGCATCTCGGCTTGCCGGTGCTGGCCCAGGCCTGGTTGATTCCCGTCGCGTTCGTGATCGCGCTCGGGCTGGTGCTGGTATTGCTGGAAGTCCTGGTTTTCGTGCTGCGCCTGGATCCGCAAGACCTGGCGTCCTCAAGCCTT
>JANYBA010000218.1 GCA_025360985.1 Gammaproteobacteria bacterium
TCCATCGAATCCAGTCTTCCAATCACCAGTGTAGCCGTTCCCACGAATGGTACGCACGTCCACGGAGTGTGTTGCATGGCCAATTACGGCATGAACGACGTCAAGAACGGCATGAAGATCATCGTCAACGCCGAGCCTTGCGTCATCACCGAAACCGAATACGTCAAGCCGGGCAAGGGCCAGGCCTTCACCCGCATCAAGTACCGCTTCATCAAGACCGGCCGCGTGGTGGAATTGACCATGAAGGCGACCGACTCCCTGGAAGCGGCCGACGTGATGGATACCGACATGCAGTTCCTGTACGCCGACGGCGAGCATTGGCACTTCATGCAACAGGAAACCTTCGAGCAGGTCCAGGCCGATGCCACCGGCGTCGGCGAGAGCAAGAACTGGCTCAAGGGCGAGGAAGCCTGCGTAGTGACGCTCTGGAACGGCACGCCGATCGCGGTGACGCCGCCGAACTTCGTCGAGCTCAAGATCGTCGAGACCGACCCGGGCGTGCGCGGCGATACCTCGGGCGGCGGCGGCAAGCCGGCGAAACTCGAGACCGGCGCGGTCGTCCGGGTGCCGCTGTTCGTCGGGCAGGATGAAATCATCAAGGTCGATACGCGCACCGGCACTTACGTCAGTCGCGTCAAGTAATCCATGATCGAAACTCCCCGGCAGCGCTGTGATCTGTTGATCGAAGCCGGCTGGGTGGTGCCGATCGAACCGCGCGGCGTGGTCCTCGGCGACCACGCCGTCGTCGTTTCCGGCGGGCGGATCCTGGCCTTGCTGCCGCGGGCCGAAGCGCACGCCCGTTATGCGCCGGCGCAGGTGGTAAGCCGTCCCGGCGCCGTGCTCCTGCCCGGCCTGGTCAATGCCCATACCCACAATCCGATGACCCTGATGCGGGGCGTCGCCGACGACCTGCCCCTGATGCCCTGGTTGCAGGAGCACATCTGGCCGATCGAAGCGGCGGTGATGGACCCGGAGTACGTCGCCGACGGCGTCGAACTGGCGATCGCCGAGATGCTGCGCGGCGGCACCACCTGCTGCAACGAAAACTATTTCTTCCCCGATGCCCAGGCCGCGACCTACCAGCGCCTCGGATTCCGGGCCGTGGTCGGCCTGCCCTTCATCGATTTCCCGTCGAAGTGGGCGGCCAGCGCCGCCGAGTATTTCGACAAGGCGCTGGAAGTCCGCGACAACTACCGCAGCGATCCCCTGGTCGGCTTCAGCTTCGCGCCGCACGCGCCCTACACCGTCGGCGACGCCAGTTTCGAGCGCATCCGCATGCTCGCCGAGCAACTCGACCTGACCGTGCATTGCCACGTGCACGAGACCGCGCAGGAAGTCGAGGATTCGCTGAAGGCGCACGGCCAGCGGCCGCTGGCGCGGCTGGACCGCCTCGGTCTGGTCAACGAGCGCCTGTTCGCCGTGCACATGACCCAGTTGACCGAGGCCGAGATCGCGCTTTGCGCCGAGCGCGGCGTATCCATCGGCCATTGCCCGCAATCGAACCTCAAGCTGGCCTCGGGCTTCGCGCCGATCGAAAAGCTGCGCCGGGCCGGCGCCAACATCGCCATCGGCACCGATGGCTGCGCCAGCAACAACGACCTCGACATGTTCGACGAAATGCGCACCACCGCCCTGCTGGCCAAGGCCGTGGCCGGCGACGCCACCGCCATGGACGCCGCGTCCGCGTTGCATGCCGCGACCCTCGGCGGGGCGCGGGCCCTGGGACTGGGCGAGCGCATCGGCTCGATCGAGCCCGGCAAGGACGCCGACCTGATCTGCGTGCGGCTCGACGCCATCGAATCCTTGCCGGTGTACGACCCGATTTCCAACCTGGTCTACGCCACCGGGCGGCACCAGGTCAGCGACGCATGGATAGCCGGCAGGCACCAGCTCCGCGGGGGCGTGTTGCCCGATACCGACCTCGCCGCGCTCGCCGCGAAGGCGCGCCGTTGGGGCCTACGCATCGCCGCCGTGCGTGCCAGGGACTGAATGATGACGAATGTCAGCCCGGCCGAGATCGGCAAGTTCGGCGCCCTCGCCAATCGCTGGTGGGACCCGCTCGGCCCGCAACGCGCGCTGCACGAACTCAATCCCGCCCGCCTCGGCTATGTCGCCGAACGCGTGGCATTGCGCGGCGCCCGCGTGCTCGATGTCGGCTGCGGCGCCGGCATCCTCAGCGAGGCCCTGGCGCGCGAAGGCGCGAATGTAGTTGCGCTGGATCTCGCTCCGGAGCTTATCGACATCGCGCAACTGCACTTGCTTGAGTCGGGC
>JANYBA010000236.1 GCA_025360985.1 Gammaproteobacteria bacterium
CGGGTGGATGCTCGGGTCGCCATAGACCACGCTGGTCGAGGCCTGGAATATCCGGCAACGCAGGCGCTTGGCCAGGCCCAGCATGTTGATGGCGCCATGCACCGAGGTCTTGGTGGTCTGGACGGGATCGTGCTGGTAATGAATAGGCGACGCCGGACAGGCCAGGTTGTAGATTTCGTCGACTTCAAGGTAAAGCGGGAAGGTCACGTCGTGGCGCACGAACTCGAAGCGCGGGTGACCATGCAGGTGTTCGATGTTGCGCTTGGAACCGGTGAACAGGTTGTCGGCGCAAACGACTTCGTGGCCTTGGCCGAGCAGCCGATCGATCAGGTGGGAGCCCAGGAATCCCGCGCCGCCGGTTACCAGGACGCGTTTGCGACTTTCGTAATTACGCATCTTCAGCTCAATGCCTGCATTCGGGGCCTCACTTTACTTGATTCGCCTCTTGTTTCGAGCGCCCTGAGCGAAGATCCGGCCGCTCTCATCGGGTCGCTGAAGGCGATTGCCACCAGGACCGCGAAAACCGCCATGCTCGCCGTCGTCCGAAGCGGATAGTCCAGGGCCGAATGCAGCAGACCCACGGATGCCGACAACCACGCGGCCCGGATCAGGAAGATCCCGGATGCCTCGCTCGAGCCGGCGTCGTCGCGGCGGCCGAGCAATTGCCGCCCTCGCCAAAGCCACGCCACGGCGCCTAGCACCATCAGCACAAGCGCAGGCAGGCCGCCTTCGAGCCAGAGTTCAAGGTAGTCGTCGTGGGCGTGGTTGATCACGTAGCGGCCAGGAGCGCTCTTGGCTTCGAAGGGCTGGTAGGCCCGCTCGAACGTACCCAGCCCCGAGCCCAACGGGGCATAGGCCGACGCCGCCTCGAGCGTGACGGTCGCGTACTTCCAGCGCCCGTCGGCCAAGGGATCGACTTCCAGCCGTTGCAGGATGCCGAGCAGCGAAAACTGGATCGCTACCATCGCGGCAACTACGAGGACCGCGGCCAGGATCCGCTTCATGCCACGTTGCTTGCGCAGGCTCATGACCAATGGCAACGAGCCGAGCACGGCCAGCATGCCCAGCAACATCCCGGCGCGCGATCGCGACAGGGCGATTCCAAGGATCAACAGGACCACGAGGGCGCAGCACCCGATGACGACCAAGGGCGACATCCGGCGACCACCCAGGCGTTCCACCACCGACCAGGAAGTCGCGGCGAACACGAGCGGGAGGATCATGGCGAGCAAGCCCGCGAAATGGTTGCGATTCGCGTAGAAACCCACCGCCTGGTCGCGGTTGGTCGGGGTGTACAGGCGCAAGGGGCTGTCTTCGCCACCGGCCAATTGCGCCATGCCCATGAAGATGCTCAGCGTCGCTAGGACGACGATCACCACCAGCAGCATGACCTGGCTTCTTCGCGACAGCCCCAGCGTGCACAAGAACAACGCGGTGGCGGGCAGCAGCGCCCACAGGGCCTGTTCGGAGGCGAGCGGGCTGAGGCTGATCACATGCATCGGAACCACGCCTGCCTGCACCAGCTGCGAGGCGAGTTCCGCGCGCGCCGGCGAGCTTGCCCACAATGCCGCGGGAATCGGCAACAGCTGCATCGCCGGCAAGACGAGGGCAAGCGCAGGCAGCCATCGAACCCAGGGCGGTGCTCGCCAGGAGATCGCGCCGTTCGCCAGCAGCCATGCCAGATACAGCAGCAAGGCGAGTGCCAACAGCTGTGCGGCCATGTCGCCCAGTCCGCCCCGGCCGCCGCCACCCAGGACCGAGCACACCAGCAGCAGCGCCGCCAGCCACGATGCCGTGGCGGGCGTCACTGCCTGGTCGTGCCTCGAGGATTGCATGTCAGCTCCAAAATGAATCGAGCCGCACGTGGCGGCTCGATTTGGCGATCATGGACGTCTGCTCAGGGACTGACGGAATCGTTGTTGTCGTCTTCGGTGCAGAATACGGTCAGGCACAGGTCGACGGCGATGATGCCACCAGCGATGGCCCCTCCGGCGCCGTTGCTGATGACTTCGCCGCCGATCGCCGGACCGCCGACCGGGGTCAGCCCCTGGGTCAGCAACAGGCCGCATTTGCAGGTCGATTGGTCGGGCACCGTGACCAGCTTGTTGGCTTCGATGTCCAAGGAACAGCTGTCGTCGAATACCAAGGTCGCGCCGCTTCCACCCTGGGCCATGATCCGGTCACCCGGCTTCAGGCGCATTTCCGGCTTGGCGGGGGAAAATTCCCTGCCTTCGTTGACCGACACGTTGCCCTTGATCTGGCGCAGGGTGGAGTTCGCATCCGGAACCCCGGCGTCGGATTTCTGTTCCGTGAGCAGGCGGCAGGCGCAGGACGACAACTCGGAAATCGAGAGCACCTTGTTTTCGCCGACATCTTCCCGGCATTCGTCGTCGTACACGATCGTCGCCGAGCTGCCCCCCCTCACCACGACTTTGTCGCCAGGTTTAAGGCGCATTCCCGGCTTGCCGGGCGTGCCCGCTTTGCCTTCGTACACGGCGACCTTGCCCTTGGCGTCGCGGAGCGTCGAATTGGGATCGGGCTGGCTCGCAGCCAGGGACTGGCTGGCAATACCGAGGCCGAGGCTCAAGGCGAACAGCAGTTTCATCTTGGTCATGGCTCGTCACGTCCTGCAGTAGTTTGCGACCTTGCGGGGGGACGCAGTCGCTAAAGAGATTAGCGTCCAATGGCAAGTCCGTCAAACCGAGTTCCTTGCCTGCCTCTTTCCGCCCGCAATCGGGCCAGGAACGAGGCTGGCCACTCAATGGTGGACGGCCTGGATCTGAAGGTCGTCGAACCAAGCCGTGCCACCGA
>JANYBA010000278.1 GCA_025360985.1 Gammaproteobacteria bacterium
CGTTGTCGGTGCAGAATTCCTTGCGCGGAAAGCAGGCGCGGCCGCCCAGCTTTCCGGCCAACTGGGTCAGCCGGGCGCGCAACCGCGTGTTGGCGCCGACGCCGCCGGCCACCACCAGCGTCCCGGCGCCGGATTGTTTCAGCGCGCGTTCGCACTTGATCGCCAGCGTCTCCACCACCGCGTCCTCGAAACTGCGGGCGATGTCGGCGCGGGTCTGCTCGGATTGGTCCGAGCCCTTCCACGCAAGCATGACCTGGGTCTTGAGCCCGGAGAAACTGAAGTCCAGGCCGGGCCGGTCGGTCATCGGCCGCGAGAACTTGAATAGCCCCGGCCGGCCGGCCTCGGCCAGGCGCGCGAGTTCCGGGCCGCCCGGGTAGGGCAGGCCCATGAGCTTGGCGGTCTTGTCGAAAGCCTCGCCAGCGGCGTCATCGAGGGTGTCTCCGAGCAGCCGGTAACATCCAAGGCCTTCGACGAAGACGAGCTGGGTATGGCCGCCGGACACCAGCAGGGCCACGAAGGGCGGGGCCAGGGTCGGGTCTTCCAGCAGGGGCGCCAGTAAATGACCTTCCATGTGGTGGACGCCGATGGCCGGCAAATCCAGCGCCCAGGCCAGGGCCCGGCCGGCGGCGGCGCCCACCATCAGGGCCCCGACGAGGCCCGGGCCAGCGGTGTAGGCGACGCCGTCCAGGTCCGTGACCGCCAAACCGGCCTCGGCCAGGGTCTGCCGGACCAGGGGCAGCAGCTTGCGTACGTGGTCGCGGCTGGCCAGTTCCGGCACGACCCCGCCATATTCGGCGTGCAGCTCGACCTGGCTATACAAGGCATGGGCGCGCAGGCCGGCCTCGGTGTCGTAGACGGCCACCCCGGTCTCGTCGCAGCTGGTTTCGATGCCGAGCACTTTCATGGCGGAACGTGCATGGAATTCCCATAAAAAGCCGGGGCTTGGCTTGCAGGGCCCCGGTACAGCCGAGTATCATACGCGGCTCGCCAAACCGGGATTGCCCGTCGTTGGCGCGGCTGTAAATAAATCTGCCGATTCTGGAGTTTCAATGCCTTCCGTCAAAGTCCGCGAAAACGAGCCGTTCGAGTTTGCCCTGCGTCGCTTCAAGCGCACCTGCGAAAAGGCCGGCGTCCTCGCCGAGACCCGCAAGCGCGAGTTCTACGAGAAGCCGACCCAGGAGCGCAAGCGCAAGGCCGCCGCCGCGGTGAAACGCCAGCTGCGCCGCAGCTCGCGCGACGTCACCAAGCGCCAGCGCCTCTACTGAGGTCGCGTCGCCCGACCAAGAAGCCGGCATGCGTCAACGCAGCCGGCTTTTTGTGTTTCTAGTTCCCGGAGAATCGAAATGTCGCTGAAAGCCCAGCTCACCGAAGACATGAAGACCGCGATGAAGGCCGGCGCGAAGGACCGCCTCGGCGTCATTCGCCTGATCAATGCCGCGATCAAGCAGCGCGAAGTCGACGAGCGCATCGAGATGACCGACGCCATCGTGCTGGCCGTGCTCGAGAAAATGCTCAAGCAGCGCAAGGATTCGGTCAGCCAGTACGAGGCCGCCGGCCGCGAGGACCTGGCGGCGGTCGAACGCTACGAGATTGGCGTGATCCAGGGATACATGCCGGCGCAGATGAGCGCGGCCGAAGTCGAGGCCGCCGTCGTCGCGGCGATCGCCGAGTCTGGCGCCGTCGGCCCCGCGGACATGGGCAAGGTCATGGCCGTGCTCAAGCCGATGGTCGCCGGCCGCGCCGACATGGGCTCGTTGTCGGGCATGGTGAAGAAGAAGCTGGCCGGTTAAGGCATTCTGGGCGTCCATGGCCCGCCTCCCCGACGCCTTCATCGACGACCTGCTGGCGAGGACCGACCTCGTCGAGATCATCGGCGCGCGCGTGCCGCTCAAGCGGCAAGGGCGCGAGTATTCGGCGCGCTGCCCGTTCCACGACGAACGCTCGCCTTCGTTCACGGTGTCGCCGATCAAGCAGTTCTACCACTGCTTCGGTTGCGGCGCGCACGGCACGGCCATTTCCTTCCTGATGAACTACGACCGGCTCGAGTTCCTCGATGCCGTCGAGGAACTGGCCAAGCGGGCCGGCATCGAGGTTCCCAAGGACGCCCGCGCGCAAGGCGACGAGGGCGAATCGCGCGAGCTGTACGCTGCGCTCGAGGCCTCGGCGAAGTTCTTCCAGGACCAGCTGGCGAAAAGCCCCACCGCGCTCGCCTACCTCGACAAGCGCGGCGTCGACGCCGAGAACCGCGCGCGCTTCCACATCGGTTATGCGCCCGATGGCTTCAATGCGCTCAAGGACGCGCTCGGCGGCGACGACCGCCGGCTGCGCCTGCTCGATCGGGCCGGCATGTTGTCGAAGAACGACAGCGGCCGCGTCTACGACAAGTTCCGCGACCGGGTGATGTTCCCGATCCACGACCGCCGCGGCCGGGTGATCGCCTTTGGTGGCCGGGTGCTCGCCGCATCGACTGAAGGCAGGGACGCCGGCCCGAAATACCTGAACTCGCCCGAGACCGCATTGTTCCACAAGGGCCGCGA
>JANYBA010000279.1 GCA_025360985.1 Gammaproteobacteria bacterium
GGAGGCGATCAGGCGCAGGAAGCGGGTCATCGCCGCTTCCGAGTCGAGCAGGCCTTCGTCCATGTTGACGTCGATGAGCTGGGCGCCGTTTTCCACCTGCTGGCGCGCCACGACCAGGGCTTCGTCGTATCGCCCTTCGAGGATGAGTTTCTTGAACTGCGCCGAGCCGGTGACATTCGTGCGTTCGCCGACGTTGACGAAGTTCGTCTCGGGCGTGATGACGAACGGTTCCAGCCCGGCCAGGCGCGTATGCGGCGCCGGCGTTGGCAACGCGCGTGGCGGCAGTCCGTGCACCGCCGCGGCGATCGCGCGGATATGCGCGGGCGTGGTGCCGCAGCAACCGCCGACCAGGTTGAGCAGGCCGGCGCGCGCCCATTCGCCGAGTTCGGTCGCCATCTGCTCCGGCGTCTCGTCGTAACCGCCGAAGGCATTGGGCAGGCCGGCGTTCGGGTGGCAGCTGACAAAGGTGTCCGCGACTTCGGACAGCATGTCGACGTGCGCGCGCAGGTCCTTGGGGCCGAGCGCGCAATTCAGGCCGATCGCCAGCGGCCTGGCGTGGCGCAGCGAATACCAGAAGGCCTCGGCGGTCTGGCCCGACAGCGTGCGGCCGGAGCGGTCGGTGATCGTGCCGGAAACCAACACCGGCCAGCGGGCGCCGCGGCGATCGAATACTTCCTCGATGGCGTACAGCGCGGCCTTGGCGTTGAGCGTGTCGAATACCGTCTCGACCATCAAGGCGTCAACGCCGCCGTCGAGCAGGGCTTCGGT
The DNA here is from genome assembly GCA_025360985.1 of Gammaproteobacteria bacterium. Lineage (GTDB taxonomy): Bacteria > Pseudomonadota > Gammaproteobacteria > Xanthomonadales > Xanthomonadaceae > Arenimonas. The sequence continues at coordinate 769 of JANYBA010000279.1, forward strand.
GGCTTCGAAGTAATTGTCGCGGAGTTCGTCGAAACTCACGTTGCGAAAGCCGGGGTCCTCGACCCGCGGGCTGAGCGAGGCCGTGCGCGAAGTCGGGCCGAGCACGCCGATGGCGAAGCGCGGTCGCGCTGGATCGCTCGCTTCGGCCTCGTCGCAGACGGCGCGCGCCAGGCGGCCCGCTTCGCGATTGAGTTCTGGCACCAGGTGTTCGAGCCGGTAATCGGCCTGGGATATCCGGGTCGAATTGAAGGTGTTGGTCTCGATCAGGTCGGCGCCGGCGGCGATGTAATCTCGGTGGATGGCGCTGATCAGCTCGGGTCGGCTCAACGTGAGCAGGTCGTTGTTGCCCTTCAGATCGCCGGGACAACCGCAATCCGGTCCATGGTGGTGGCCTTCGGCGAAGTGCTGGTCGTCGTAGCCGTGGGCGAAGCGTTCGCCGCGGTAGCCGGCCTCGTCCAGTTCGTGGCGCTGGATCATCGTGCCCATGGCGCCGTCGATGACCAGGATGCGCTGCGACAACGCCTCGGTCAGTCGGGCAACTCGGTCCGGCCGTGACCAGGGCAGTGGCTTCATCCCTTGCGGGCCAGCAGCGTCAGCACTTCGAAATGCGGCGGGCGCTTTTCCCGTGTGACCACTTCGCAGACCTGCACGGTCAGGCCGGCCTTTTCGGCGAAGCGACGCAGCTCTTTCTCGGTGAAGCCGAGGTTGACGTGCCCGTACGGTGTCACGGCCGCCTCGTGTTCGTGCTTGGCCAGGCAGGCCAGCAACAGCTGGCCGCCCTTGCGCAACACGCGCGCCGCCTCGGCGATCGCCAGCGCCGGTTTTTCCGCGTAGGTCAGCGCATGCATCATCAGCACCAGGTCGAAGGACGGCTTGTCGAAGGGCAGGGCCTGCATGTCGCCTTCGCGCACATCGACGTGCTCCATCTTGCGCAGGCGTTCGCTGGCGGCGTGCACGACTTTGGCGCTGTTGTCGATGCAAACGTAACGGCGCGAATGCGGCGCCAGCAGCTCGGCCAGCACGCCGTCGCCGGAAGCGATGTCGAGCACGTCGCCGGGCGCCAGCAGGGGCAGGGCGGAACGCGCCATCGCCTCCCAGGTCCGGCCCGGCGAGTAGTGCCGCTCCATGTCGCTGGCGACGGAATCGGCCCAATCGTGTTCGGATTCGCGCGTGGACAGGATTGTCGGCAGGCGTTCGGCGTCCTGGCGCAGCAGCGGATCGTCGGTGGCGTCGCGCAGGGTTTCCCACAGGCGCTGCTCGCCGGGGTCGAGTTGGTCGACGTTGAAACGGTAATAGGCCGAGACGCCGGCGCGACGATCGCGGACCAGGCCGGCTTCCTTGAGCTTGGCCAGGTGCGTGGAGACGCGCGGCTGCGCCAGGCGGGTCACGGCCGAGAGTTCGGCCACGGTCAGTTCCTCGCGCTCGAGCAGGGCCAGCAGGCGAACGCGGGTCGGGTCGGCCAATACCCGCAGGCAGGCGGACCAGGCGTCGAGATCCATATGTATCCTTTCATCGCGATTTTGAGATAAAAGGCTAGGCCCCGCGGCCGCCTGCGTCAAGCCGGATACAATGGCGGCTTGGAACTGGGCAAAAGGGGTTGGCCGTGGATTTCCGATTCACCGAAGAGCAGTTGATGATCCAGGACGTGGCCC
>JANYBA010000284.1 GCA_025360985.1 Gammaproteobacteria bacterium
CCGGCACCGGCGGTACGCTCAAAGGTGTCGGCCGCGTACTCAAGGCCGAGCGACCCGACACAAAAATCATCGTCTGTGAACCGGACAACTCCCCCGTGCTCGGCAGCGGCATCGGCCAGAAGCGCGGCGCCGACGGCAAGCCGAGCGAAAGCCATCCACTGGCGCGGCCGCATGTGATGCAGGGCTGGTCCCCGGATTTCATTCCCAAGCTCACCGAGGACGCCTTGGCCCTGGACCTGGTCGACCGCATCGTTCCGATCAACGGCGCCGATGCCATGCGCTTTGCGCGCGAGCTGGCACTACGCGAAGGCATCTTCGTCGGCATTTCCGGCGGCGCAACCCTGGCTGGCGCCTTGCAGCTCTGCGACGAAGCACCCGACGGCGCGAACTTCCTGGTGATGCTGCCCGACACCGGTGAGCGCTATCTCAGCACGCCGCTGTTCGACAGCATCGGCGCCGACATGAACGATGCGGAGTGGGAAATATCGCGTTCTACGCCGGGCGCGCGTTTTGACGCGCCACCGCCTGCACCACCGGTCTGCGGATTGACACCACCGGCGCCCGCGCCGAACGCTCTCGCCGTTTCCGCCGAGGTGCAGGAACTGGTCAAACGCTTCCTCGCCGATGCCGATCAACCGCTGGTGTTATTCGCGTTGGAGTGGTGCGAGTTCTGCTGGGCGCTGCGCAAGCTGTTCGCCCAGTGCAGCATTCCCTACCGCTCGGTGGACCTCGATTCGACCGCTTACCAGCAAGGCGATCGCGGCGGCCAGATCCGCGTGCTGCTGCGCGAACGCAGCGGCAGCCGCACCATCCCGCAGGTATTCGTCGGCGGCGAGTTCATCGGCGGCAGCACCGACACGATGGAAGCCTTCAAGACCGGCCGCCTGCAGGCGTTGTTGCGCAGCAATGGCGTGAAGTTCGATGAAGACATGAAGCTTGATCCGTACAGCCTGATGCCGGGATGGATCCAGAAAAGCTGAGCTGCGGCGTGTTCCGGACCGTGTGGGCGCCGCCTAGCGCTTCAACAAATTCTTCAAATCCGCGAATGGCGTGCCGGTTGCCGCCACGGTTTTGCTTTCGGCGTCGAGGGCGCTACCGCCGGTGTGGTCCACGTAACGCGAGTGTTCGTTGTCGTGGCAATACACGCACAACAACTCCCAGTTGCTGCCGTCCGGCGGATTGCAGTCGTGATCGTGATTTTTGTGGTGAACCGTCAGCTCGCGCAGGTTGGCGCGGGTGAATTCGCGTGCGCAACGGCCGCAGATCCACGGGTACAGCTTCAGCGCCTGCTCGCGATAACCCCGGTCACGCCGCTCGGCATCGCGGCGCGCGTCGGCGACGATGCGGTCGAGCTTGGCGTGGTCTATCGGTGGCTCGTTGGTCGGCATCCCGGTCCGGATTGTATCGCTGCCGCACGATGGCGTGCCGCGTTCCATGGCCAGGCCGGCCCGGCATTGCGCCATAATCGCCGCATGCAGCTCTACGGCCGCTCCAGCTCGCACTTCACCCGCATCCCGCGCATCTTCGCGGCCGAGGCGAAGGTGGAACTCGACTTCGTGCTGATCCGCGACCTGATGTCGGTGAACGCGGACGATTTCGGCGGCCATCCGGCGCTGAAGATGCCGACGCTGCATACGGACTCTGGACTCTGGTACGGCTCTTTGCCGATCTGCCGCGAACTGGTGGCCTGCTCGGACTCGGGCCTGGTCGTGGTCTGGCCGGAAGACTTGGCGCGGCCGGTGGCGGCCAACGCGCAGGAACTGGTGTCCACGGCGATGGCGACCGAGGTCGGTCTGATCATGGGCAAGGCGTCAGGCGTGACCGCAGACAATCCACAGCAGGTGAAGATGCGCGTCAGTCTGCTCGGGGTGATGGAATGGCTGGAACGCAACGCCAACCGCGCGCTCGCCACGCTGGCGCCGGACCGCGACCTGAGCTTCCTGGAAGTGTCGCTGTTCTGCCTGATCGAACACCTGCAATTCCGCGAAGTGCTGGCACTCGATCCCTATCCGCAACTACGCGCCTTCGCGCAGCTGTTTTCCGAGCGCAGCTCCGCCAAGGCCACCGCCTTCAAGTTCGATTTTCCGACGGGTTGAGGATTAGCGGTTTAGTTGAGCCTTCAGCTCTTGAATCTCCAGCAGAACTTTCGCCAACTCCGACTCTCTCGCATCCTCGGCCGGTTTGAGGAACCATGACGCGACGAAGCCGGCATGTACGGTCCATTCTCCACGGCGCTTTGCACGGGACGTTCCTCCTAGCCTTTGATTCTGGAAGTCTAAACCGCCGGCCGACAGGACACCGGAACGACTACTGTCGAGTACCATCCGCATGAGGCCTGAGCGGCAGGGGGAACCATGCTGAGGATTCGATTGTCATTGCGTACGTTGATTGTCCGCAATTCTGACCTCCCTCATGGCACTGTCATCCATGGCCTTGGCCGATACCAAGGTGTGGGTCAATAAAAATTCGGGCGTTTATCACTGTCCGGGCGGCCAGTACTACGGCAATACCGAAAAGGGTGAGTACCTTGCCGAGAGCGAAGCGGTTGCTTCCTGCTATCGTCTCGCCAACGGCCAAGTATGTTCGCCGCTGACAGCGCAGCAACCTCGGTGGTCAGCACGACAGAGCATTGCGCAAGGAGAGACTGGCAACGTGACTATGGTGTGGGTGAACACCAGCTCGCTGGTCTATCACTGTCCCGGCACACGTTATTACGGCGCGACAAAGAAGGGCAAGTATATTTCCGAGGCAGAAGCTATCGCCAGCGGCAATCGTCCAGCTTACGACGCGAAGTGTTAGGCCTTGGGTCCCAAGCACCTACTGCCTCCTATGCGGGGTAATCGGGCAAACTGGCATGCGCGACGTATTCTCGTCAATTCAGCAGCTGGCAAGCCCCCATCCAACACTCCGCCAGCAGCTGCTTCCCATTCTTGCAGGTCGCCTCAAAAATTGAACGCCCATTCGATTCGCTGACACGCTGAAAATTATCACTGCACTGATGATCTGCAAGCTCTTGCCGAGCTGTAGACTCCGCATCACCGACATACCCAGTAGCATGCGACGTTGGGACAGATGTCGGGCTTGCCGACTGAATCGATTGCGCATTCGAGGTCGATGTCCCGTCGTCAGAAAAGATCCAGATTGCCAGCGCCTTACCCTTTCGTTCAGCCGATACCCCAAAGATCGCTGCCGCAACCTTTGAACCGCTAGTTGGCTCACTCAACGCATCAAGTATTACGGCATTGGCCCCCATCTTTCCCGCCGACTTCTTCATTGACTCAAACATTTTCGCTTCATCAGTGTAGAGGGCATCACCCGTAGAATTGAGAAGGGCAACTTCTTCATACCTGCGTGGAACCTGCGAAGCTGTGCGATATAAGGCCACATTTTGCGGAAGGACCAACGGTCTATTTGCCGTCGCAGTACCAAGTCGCGACGCATTTGTTGTCACGCAACCAGCCAATAACAACACGAGCACGACAGAACCAAGAAACGCAACTGGACGATTCATGTGACTCCCCTAGCATCATTACCTCAGGCTCAAACCCCTACCGGATTCCCCTTCTCCGGATCGATTTTGTACTGCTTGATCGCCCGGGCCACGTCCTTGCCATTCATCTTGCCTTCCGCGGCCAGCGCCGCCACTGCCGCGTGGGCGATGTAGTAGCGATCGACCTCGAAGAAGCGGCGCAGGTTGGCGCGGGTGTCGGAGCGGCCGAAGCCGTCGGTGCCGAGCACCGTGTAGCGCATCGGCACGAACGCCCGGATCTGGTCGGCGTAGGCACGCACGTAGTCGGTCGCCGCAAACGCCGGGCCGCTGCGGCCTTCGAGGCATTCGGCCACGTAAGCCTTGCGCGGCTCGGACTCCGGATGCAGCCGGTTCCAGCGTTCGGCGTCGAAGCCGTCGCGGCGCAGCTCCGTGAAGCTCGGGCAGCTCCAGATGTCAGCCGACACGCCGAAATCCTTGTCCAGCAATTCGGCGGCGGCGATGCATTCGCGAAGGATGGTTCCGGAGCCGAGCAGTTGCACGCGCAACTCACCCTTCTTCGGCTTGCCCGCGTCCTTCAATAAATACATGCCCTTGAGGATGCCCTCGGCCGCGCCTTCCGGCATGTCCGGGTGCGCGTAGTTCTCGTTCATCAGCGTCAGGTAGTAGTACTCGTCGCGCTGCTCGGAGAGCATGCGCTGCATGCCGTGCTGCACGATCACCGCGACTTCGAAGCCGAAGGTCGGGTCGTAGGGCCGGCAATTCGGGATCGCCCCCGCCAGCAGGTGCGAATGGCCGTCCTCGTGCTGCAGGCCCTCGCCATTGAGCGTGGTGCGGCCGGCGGTGGCGCCGAGCAGGAAGCCGCGCGCGCGCATGTCCGCCGCCTGCCAGGCCGAATCGCCGATGCGCTGGAAGCCGAACATGGAATAGAAGATGTAGAACGGCAGCATCGGCTGGTCGTTGGTCGAATAGCTGGTCGCCGCCGCCATCCAGGACGAGAACGCCCCGGCCTCGGTGATGCCTTCCTCCAGCACCTGCCCGGCCGCGTCTTCGCGGTAGTACATCAGCTGGTCGGCGTCGACCGGCTTGTACTTCTGCCCGTGCGGCGCGTAGATGCCGATCTGCCGGAACAGGCCTTCCATGCCGAAGGTGCGCGCCTCGTCGGCGACGATCGGCACCACCCGCGGGCCGACCTCCTTGTCGCGCAGGATGATGTTGAGCGTCTGCACGAACGACATGGTCGTGCTGACCTCGCGCTCGCCGGTGGATTTGAGCAGGCGTTCGAAAGCCGACAATTCCGGCGCCTTCATGGTCAAGGACGACTGCTTGCGCCGCTGCGGCAGGTAGCCGCCGCGGGCCTGGCGCCGCGACTTCAGGTATTGCACCTCCGGGCTGTCCTCGCCCGGGTGGTAGAAGGCGAGGTCTTCGATCTGCTGGTCGCTGACCGGCACCTGGAAACGGTCGCGGAAGACCTTCACCGATTCGGTGTCGAGCTTCTTGGTGTTGTGGGTCGGGTTGAGCGACTCGCCGGCCGAGCCCATGCCGTAGCCCTTGACGGTCTTGGCCAGGATCACGGTAGGCTGGTCCTTGTGCGCGACCGCCGTGGCGTAGGCCGCGTGCACCTTGTACGGGTCGTGGCCGCCGCGGTTGAGGCGACGAATGTCTTCGTCCGACAGGTTGGCGACCAGGGCCTTGGTCTCGGGGTACTTGCCGAAGAAATTCTCGCGCGTGTAGGCGCCGCCGAAGGCCTTGCAGTTCTGGTACTCGCCGTCGACGGTTTCCATCATCAGCTTGCGCAGCATGCCGCTGCTATCGCGCGCCAGCAGCGGATCCCACAGGCTGCCCCAGACCACTTTCACGACATTCCACCCAGCGCCGCGGAAACTGCCTTCCAGTTCCTGGATGATCTTGCCGTTGCCACGCACCGGCCCGTCGAGCCGCTGCAGGTTGCAGTTGACCACGAAGCAGAGGTTGTCCAGGCCTTCGCGCCCGGCCAGCGCGATCGCGCCGAGCGATTCCGGTTCGTCGGTTTCGCCATCGCCGAGGAAGCACCAGATCTTGCGATCGGTCTTCGGCATCAGGCCGCGGCCTTCGAGGTATTTCCAGAAGCGCGCCTGGTAGATCGCGCTGATCGGGCCCAGGCCCATCGACACCGTCGGCGTCTGCCAGAACTCCGGCATCAGCCACGGGTGCGGATAGGAGGAAATGCCCTGGCCGTCGACTTCCATGCGGAAGTTGTCGATCTGCGATTCGCTGATCCGCCCTTCCAGGAAGGCGCGAGCGTAGATGCCCGGGCTGGAGTGACCCTGGATATACAAGAGGTCGCCGGGGTGGTCGTTGGATGGCGCGCGCCAGAAATGGTTGAAGCCGACGTCGTAGAGCGTCGCGCTCGAGGCGAACGAGGCGATGTGGCCGCCGAGTTCGCCCGGCTTGCGGTTGGCACGCACCACCATCGCCATCGCATTCCAGCGGATCATCGAACGGATCCGCCATTCCATCGCGGCGTCGCCGTCCATCGCCGGCTCCAGGTGCGCCGGGATGGTGTTGATGTATTCGGTGGTCGGCGAGAACGGAAGCTGGGCGCCAGCGCGCCGGGTCAGCTCGACCATGCGCTCGAGCAGCTCGTGCGCCCGCTCCGGGCCGTCGTGGTCGAGCACCGCCTTCAGCGATTCGATCCACTCCCGGGTTTCCTTCGGGTCGCGGTCGTTCTCCAGCAGGTCGTTCAACCAGTTCATGGGGGTCCCTCGTGCGCAGGGGGAAATTCTAGCGCAACGCCAATGGGCGGGGGCCTCCGGCACCAGGGTAGGAGCCAATTTATTGGCGACCGGAATGGCGACGCGGCTTGGGTAGGAGCCAATTTATTGGCGACCGGAATGGCGACGCGGCTTGGGTAGGAGCCAATTTATTGGCGACCGGAATGGCGACGCGG
>JANYBA010000319.1 GCA_025360985.1 Gammaproteobacteria bacterium
GACCGTCACGACGACGACGCGATCCTGTTGGCCGCCCTGGCCGGCCTGGTGCCGGACCAGGCGCCCGCCGACGAAGTACGGCAGCGCCTGCGTGCCAGTATCCTCGCGCGCGCCGCGTCTGGCGAAGTGCACGCGCAGCGCCTGGCCGACGGCGAGTGGCTGGACCTGCTGCCCGGCGTGACGGTCAAGACCCTGCGCCGAGACGAGCGCACCCAGACCACGCTCTGGCGGGTTTCGCCGGGCGGAAGCGTGCCCGGCCACGTGCATTCGCAGGAAGAGGAATGCCTGATCCTGGAAGGCTCGATCGTCCACGCCGGCGTCGAATATTTCCCCGGCGATTTCCTGCTGGCCCTGCCGGGCGAGCGTCACCGGGTGTTCGAGTCGCCGCGCGGCGCCCTGTTCATGATCCGGGGCGAACCGGTGCCGACGCCGGAGCAGCTGGCCCGTTACATCGCTGGTTGAAACGGACGATCGATTTCACGGCGCCTGCATCCACGGCGACCCGTGGCCGCGTAATGTGGTCGGTGCGGCAAAGGCCGCAACCGACATTCCAGGGGGTCCAACATGTCCGTGTCCCGTTCGCTCCGATTCCTGCCCTTGCTGGCGCTGGTGCTCGCGCCGGCCTTCGCCCGCGCCGAGGTTTCGCCTTCGGATCCACCGATCCGCCAGCGCGAGGGCATCCTGGTCGACCTGAAGGGCCGCGGCATCTACACCTACGACGGCGACTACGACCGCGCCAAGAGCCTGTGCAACAACCAGTGCCGACTGCTGTGGCCGCCGATCTTCGCCAGCGACGAGGCCAAGCCCAAGGGCCAGTTCACCATCGTTTCGCGCGAGGACGGCAGGAAGCAGTGGGCCTACAAGGGCAAGCCCCTGTACCGCTGGGTCTCGGACCAGAAGCGCGGCGACGCTGGCGGCGAGGGCATCATGGGCGTCTGGCACCTCGTGCACCTGCCGCCGCCGATTCCGAGCCTGACGCCGCAACCGACACCGACGCCGGCCAACAAGGGCGGGTCGTTCTGATGCCGGCGCGCGCGCCGATTTTCCTTGCCCTCGCGGCCTTGTCCGCGCCGGCCTTCGCCGACGGCAACAGCAGCGGCAAGCTGTTGCTCACCGGCGGCGTCAGCCAGCTTGAGGGCGCGGCCGGTGGCGGCCTCACGCCCTGGGCGGTGATCGGCGGTTACGGCACGCGCGACCAAATCGGAGGTAACGCCTTCTACACGCGCGTCAGCCTGGGCGACTACCACCTCGACGATGCCGGCGTCCTGATCGGCATCCACGATCGGCTCGAGATCAGCATCGCGCAACAGCGCTTCAATACCGAACATGTCGGGGCCTTGCTGGGCCTGGGCGAGGGCTTTACTTTCGCCCAGGACGTTTACGGCGTGAAGCTGCGCGTCGCCGGCGAGGCCGTGCTCGATTCCGATCGCGCCATGCCGCAGATCTCGATCGGCCTGCAGTACAAGCGCAACAACCGCGGCGCGCTGCTCGCCGCGATCGGCGCCAAGGACGATTCCGGCACCGATTTCTACGTTTCGGCGACCAAGCTTTTCCTCGCCCAGGGCGTCCTGCTCAACGGCACGTTGCGTTTCACCAAAGCGAACCAGATCGGCATCCTCGGCTTTGGCGGCGACCGGCACAACAGTTACCGGCCGCAGTTCGAACTGTCCGCTGCCTACCTCCTCAGCCGCAAGCTGGCGATCGGCGCCGAATACCGCAGCAAGCCGGACAACCTGGGCATTGCCCACGAAGACGACTGGAAGGATGTCTTCCTCGCCTACGCGCCGACCCGGAATGTCTCGGTCACGGTCGCCTATGTCGACCTCGGAAACATCGTCATCAAGGACCACCAGCGCGGCGTGTATGCCTCGCTTCAGGTCGGATTCTGAGGAAGTTCGAATGAACCGCACGATCTCCAGCCTCACCCTCGGCCTCGCGCTGGCGCTCGGCTTGGCGCACGGCAACCCGGCGCATGCCCAAGCAGATGCCACGACCGATGACAATGCAATTCCTGCCGACGACGACAGCGTGCCGGCCGATACTGCGGAGCCGGCCGCAGCAGACGCCGTCGCGCCGCCGCGCGCGCCGGGAACGATGGATCCGGCCCCGGCCGACCCCGCGCTCAAGCCGGTATTCGACCAATTCGGAGGAGTCGCCGGGCTTACCGCGCTGATGGATGACTTCATGGTTGGACTGCTCGCCGACGAACGCCTGAAGGTCTTTTTCGAGAACGCCGACCAGGCCCGGATCAAGGCGCACCTGGTAGAACAGTTCTGCGTCATCCTGGGCGGGCCTTGCACTTACGGCGGCCGCGATATGAAGACCACGCACGAAGGCCTGAGCATCGATCGCCAGCAGTTCAATGCCCTGGTCGAAGACTTGCAGGTGGCGATGCGCAAGCGCGGCATTCCATTCCGTGCCCAGAACCAGCTGCTCGCCAAGTTGGCGCCCATGCACCGCGAGATCGAGAGTCGCTAGCCGCAGTCAGTCCTGCACCAGCAATTTGCGCAAGGCTTCGAACGGCAACACCCGACCATAGAGCCAGCCCTGGTGCAGGAACACGCCGATCGCCAGCAGGTGGGCGCGCTGCTGCTCGGTTTCCACGCC
>JANYBA010000331.1 GCA_025360985.1 Gammaproteobacteria bacterium
GGAAGACGTGCGCGCCGAAGATATCGACGCGACCGCGCCGCTGTTCAACGAGGGCCTGGGATTGGACTCGATCGACGCCCTGGAATTGGGGCTCGCGCTGCAGAAGCGCTACGGCTTGACCTTGACCGCCGATTCGGAAGAAACCCGCAAGCATTTCGCCAGCGTGCGCAGCCTGAGTTCTTTCGTCGCTGCCAACCGCAAACAATAAGCGCCACGGACCAGCACCAGAACGAGCGGCGATCGCCGCAGCAGAGCCAGACGATGAGCAAAGACGAACTCTATCAACGCATCTCCGAGATTCTCGTGAAGACCTTCGACATCGAATCGGCGCGGATCCGCCCCGATGCGCGCCTGGGCGAGGATCTCGATGTCGACAGCATCGACGCGGTCGACCTGATCGTCCAGCTCAAGCCCTTGCTCGGCGGCAACCTGAAGCCGGAAGCGTTCAAGACGGTGCGGACGGTCTCGGACGTGGTCGATGTGGTGCACGGGATGATGAACGAAGTCGCAAGCGCGCCGACCGGCGATTGACCATGCGTTGGCGGATACCACTGGTTTGGCTGTCGACGCTGCTGTATCCGCTGATGATCTACTTCGGAATGGACTGGTTCGAGCCGAGATTGCTGGCGTTGTTGCTGTTGGCGATCGTCCTGGCGCGGGCGCTGGTCAGCCGCGACCGGGTCTGGCTGGCGGCCGCGGGCGGGGCGCTGGTGCTGGTGGTGGTCAGTGCGTTGGCCAACCAACTGATGCCGCTGAAACTGTATCCGGTGTTGGTCAATGCCGTGATGCTGGGCATATTCGCCGTCAGCTTGCGCCATCCGCCCAGCGCGATCGAGCGAATCGCGCGCCTGCGCGAACCGGAACTGCCGCCCGAGGCGGTCGCGTACACCCGCAAAGTCACCGTTGTCTGGTGCGTGTTCTTCGTCGGCAACGGCGCGATTGCGCTGGCGACCTCGCTCTCGGGTTCGGACCGGGCCTGGGCGCTCTACAACGGCTTGATCGCTTATCTACTCATGGGCCTGCTGTTCGCCGGCGAGTGGCTGGTACGCCAGCGGGTTCGCGCCAGGGCCGGACATGGGTGATCGGATGCCGCTGTGCGAACTCCTGTCGCGCCTGGCCCTCGACGGCAGGCGCGCGGTCGCGCGCGACGCCGACGGCGACGTAACGGCCGAAGTCTTCCTCGCACGCGTCCAGGCGTGGCAGCAGGGATTCGATGCCGCGCCCGGCCGTCGCTACGCGCTCTACCTCGAGGACAGCGTGGCCTTCGCCGCGGCCTTGTTCGGCGCCTGGCACGCCGGGAAAATCGTCTACTTGGCGGCCGACACCTTGCCATCGACCGTGCGCGCGATCGGTTCGGAGGTCGACGGATTCGCTGGCGCCTTTGCCGGCGCCCTGCAGCCGGCGCCGGTCTCGATCACCGTCGCGGCCGACTGGCAGCCCCTGGATCCCGAGGCCGAGCGGCTGGTGCTCTACACCTCCGGTTCGCAAGGCGATCCAGTGGCGATCGCCAAGAACCTGCGCCAGCTCGACGTTGAAATCGCAACGCTCGAGTCTTTGTTCGGCGAGCGGGTCGGCACGGCGGTCGTCCAGGCCACGGTGTCGCACCAGCACATCTATGGCCTGTTGTTCCGGGTGCTCTGGCCGCTGTCCGCAACGCGGATCTTCGCCGCCCAACGACTGGGCTATCCCGAACAGATCGCCGCCGCGATCGCCGACGAGGGCGCCATCCTGGTCGCCAGTCCGGCGTTGCTCAGGCGCATACCGGAGGCATTGGACTGGTCGTCGCTGCGGTCGTCGCTGCGCATGGTGTTTTGTTCGGGGGGACCCTTGCCGGCCGAAGCGGCGACGGCCATCGAACAATTGTGGCGGCAACCCTTGGTCGAAGTATTCGGCAGCACCGAAACCGGTGGCATCGCCACGCGCGAAGGCGGCCGCCCTTGGCGGGTGCTGCCGGGCGTCGAATGGCGAATCGATGAGGAGCGCCTGCAGATTCGCTCCGCGCACTTGCCGCGACTCGATTGGTTCGAAACCCAGGATCGCGTGGAGCCGGCGGGCGAAGGGTTCATTTTGCGTGGCCGCGTCGATCGCCTGGTAAAACTGGAAGAACGGCGCATATCGCTGGGCGCCATCGAACGTGGATTGCAGGCCAGCGCCTGGATCCGCCGGGCGCGGGCTTTGCTGCTGGCGGGCGAGCGCACGCGCATCGCCGCGGTCGCCGAATTGTCCGACGCTGGCCGGGAACTGCTGCATGACCAGGGCCGCAAGCCCTTGATCGACGGCCTGCGCGCTGCGCTGCGCGGCCAGGTGGATGAGATCGCCATTCCCAGGCACTGGCGTTTTGTCGACACCCTGCCGGTCGACAGCCAGGGCAAGAGCCCG
>JANYBA010000342.1 GCA_025360985.1 Gammaproteobacteria bacterium
CGGGTCGCCGGCGTCTCCGGAAATCCGGCCACGCTCTACGCGGCCTTCGCCCAGGGCGGCGTCTGGAAGAGCGAAAACGACGGCCGCGACTGGAAGCCGATCTTCGACGACGAGCCGACCAATTCGATCGGCTCGATCGCAGTCGCGCCTTCCGACCCGAACGTGCTGTATGTCGGTACCGGCGAGGCCAATATCCGCGGCAATGTCGCCTTCGGAACCGGCATCTTCAAGTCGAGCGACGCCGGTCGCAGCTGGAAGCAGGTGTGGAAGGGCCGTGGCCAGATCGGAACCATGGCGGTGGATCCGCGCAATCCCGACATCGCTTTCGCCGCCGTGCTGGGCTCGCCGTTCGGGCCCGGGACGGATCGTGGCGTCTATCGCACCAGCGATGGCGGCAAGACCTGGAAGCAGGTGCTGTTCAAGGACGAGCGCACCGGCGCCTCCGACGTCACCTTCGATCCGAACAATCCGCGCGTCCTGTTCGCCGGCATGTGGCAGGCACTGCGGCAACCCTGGAATGCCACCAGCGGCGGGCCGGGCAGCGGCCTTTATCGTTCCGACGACGGCGGCGACACCTGGAGCGCGTACAAGCATGGCGAAAAAGGCTTGCCCGCCGGCGACTGGGGCAAGGTCGGCATGCGCGTCGCGCCCTCCGATTCCAATCGCGTCTATGCCCTGATCGAAGCCCAGGAAGGCGGCCTGTTCCGCTCCGATGACGGTGGCGAGCACTGGGGCCGCGTCAACGACGACCACGTCTTGCGGCAGCGGGCCTGGTACTACACCTGCCTGACCATCGACCCGACCAACGCCGACGTGGTCTGGTTTCCGCAGGTCAACCTGATCAAGACGATCGACGGCGGCAAGACCCTGCAGTCCGTGGATGGCGCGCACCATGGCGACAACCACGACGTCTGGATCGACCCGGCCGACCCGCGCCGCGTCGTTTCCGGCAACGATGGCGGGCTCGACATCAGCGTCGACGGCGGCGCCCACTGGACGGCGCCGGCGCTGCCGACGCCGCAGTTCTACAACATCGACGTCGACGATCGCCTGCCCTACCACGTCGGCGGCACCATCCAGGACTGGGGAACCGCGAGCGGACCGGCCTATCTCTTGGGCAACGGCGGGCCGGGATTGGCCGATTTTTCCATCGTCGGCGGCGGCGAGGCCGGCGATTTCATCTATGAGCCCGGCGGCACCGGCCACATTTTCGCCGGCGAATATTCCGGCTACATCTCCGACTATCAGGAGAACACCGGCAACTACCGCAACGTCAGCGCCTACCCGCGCAATTTCTCCGGCCACGGCGCCGCCGACGGCCGTTACCGCTTCCAGTGGACGGCGCCGATCGCCAGCTCGCCGCACGATCCGAAAGTGATCTACCACGGCGCCAACGTGCTTTTCCGCAGCAACGATCGCGGCAGTCATTGGCAGGCGATCAGCCCCGACCTGACCCGCAACGACAAGTCCAAGCAGAAATGGTCGGGCGGGCCGATCACCGGCGACAACACTGGCGTGGAGGTCTACGACACCATCTTCTCCATCGCCGAATCGCCGGCGGCCGCCGGCCAGATCTGGGTCGGCACCGACGACGGCCTCGTGCAACTCACGCGCGACGGTGGCCAGAACTGGAGCAACGTGACGCCGGCCAAGCTGCCAGCCTGGGCGACGATCGAGACCGTCGAGCCCTCGCGTCGCGACGCCGGCACCGCCTACGTCGTGGCCGACGCCCGCCGCCTCAACGACGAGCATCCATACCTGTTCCGCACCCGCGATTTCGGCAAGAGCTGGCAGGCGTTGGCCAATGGCCTGCCGGCCGACGAGCACTTGTTCGTGGTCCGCGAGGATTCCACCGATCCGAACCTGCTCTACGTCGGCAGCGAACGCGGCCTGTATCTTTCCCGCGATGCCGGGGCAAGTTTCCAACGCTTCCGCAGCAACCTGCCGGCGGTCAACGTCGCCGACATCGAGGTCAAGCACGATGATCTGATCCTCGGCACGCGCCGCGGCATCTGGATCATGGACGACATCAGCGCCCTGCGCGCATTCACGCCGGCGGTGAAGGCCGAGCCGGCGCACCTGTTCGCCCCGCGCGCCGCGCATCGTTTCCGCCAGGACTTCAGCTGGAATTTCCTGGCGCCGGGCGTCGCCGACAACGCCCCGGCCGGACTGACGATCACCTATTGGCTGAAGGACAAGCGCAAGAATTCCGGAGACGATGCGGCCGCGGCCGCCGACGATCCCGGCAAGTTGAAACTGGAAATCCTCGATGCCCAGGGCCAGCTGGTACGCACGCTCGACTCGGTGCCCGTCCCCAACCGTTACCGCAAGGACGACCCGGACCAGCCCGAAGCGCCGGCGGAACCGGCCTTGACCACGGAACAAGGCCTCAACCGCGTGCAGTGGGACCTGCGCCACGACGGCGCCAAGCGCCTGAAGAACGCCAAGATCGACGCCGGCGATCCCGACCATGGGCCGATGGTGCTGCCAGGAACCTATACATTGAAGCTGACGATCGACGGCAAGACCTACACCAGCCAGGCGGAAGTCCTCCCGGACCCGCGCTCGCCGGTATCGGCCGAGGAATTGCGCCAGAACGTCGCGTTCTCCCTGCAGGCACGCGCCGCGCTCAACCGCCTCACCGACGACATCGACGCCGTGCGCGCGATTCGCGAGCAGGCCGGTGAGCTCAGGGCGCGCACCGCGTCCAACCCGTCCGCAGCCAACTTGCGCACGGCCGCCCTTGACGTGGTCAAGCACTGCGACACGCTGGAAAACCGCATGCACAATCCGGAAGCGACGGTCGTGTACGACGTCCTCGCCGGCCGGGCCGGCGGCGCGAAACTTTACGCGCAGATCTCGCCCCTGTTCAGCGATATCCAGTCGTCTGACTACGCGCCGAGCCAGGGCCAGCTCGACCAGATGACCGAAAACCTGGCCGACCTCAAGTCGGTCGAGGACGAGCTCGCCACCCTGCGCAGCGGCGAGCTGGCCAAGCTGGAAGCCGACGTCGCGGCCCTGAACCTGCCGCGGGTGATTGTGCCGTAGGAAACAAGGGGGTCAGAGAAGGCACTCTGACCCCGTTTTCG
>JANYBA010000381.1 GCA_025360985.1 Gammaproteobacteria bacterium
AAAGTAGCTTGGGAGTCAATGACATAAATTCATCCCCTAGGGAAGTTTGGTGGCGGAAAGCGGTGCCCGGCGGCAGCCATGAGGCCCGTGTTGTATATCACAAAACGTTTTCCGGTTGAATCCGCGGCCAAGGCCCAAAAGCGGACGGCCCGCTCGCGCGGGCCGTCGTCAGTCAGCCTCGGTCTTGTTCAGTTAACGCCGACCGCGCCCCAACTGGCCGCGACCGCATTGGCCTCGGTCGAGAGGGCGCCGTACAGGTCCTTGGCGGCGCTGATCGTGGCGGCGCGGGCGCCGGCGTAGTCGGTGCTGGAGGTCATGTAGACCGCCACGGCGCGGTACCAGATTTTCTCCGCCTTGGCCCGGCCGATGCCGGCCAGGCTGACGTTACCGGTGCCCTTCTTGGTATCCCCGGCCTTGCAGGTGGTCGGGGCATGGGTCACGCCGCTGAAGGTCTTGCTGCCGCTGCCCTCGGCCAGCAGGTAGTAGAAGTGGTTGGCCGGTCCGGAACTGTAGTGCACGTCCAGGGAGCCGAGGCCGGGATACCAGCAGTCTGCCGAGGCGCCGTCCTTGTTGGGGCTCCACATGAAGCGCAGCGCGGTCTGGTTGGCGCTGCCCGGGATATTGGCGATGAAGGATTCCTCGCCGAGCAGGTAGTCGCCGGTGTCGCTGGCGTTGTTGGCATAGAACTCGACCATCGTGCCCATGATGTCGGAGTTGGCTTCGTTCAGGCCGCCGGATTCGCCGGAGTAGGTCAAGTTGGCGGTTCGCGCCATGACGCCGTGGCTCATCTCGTGGCCGGTGATATCGAGAGAAACCAGTGGCCCGACCACCACGCCGTCGCCATCGCCGTAGGTCATGCAGAAACACGAGTCCGACCAAAAGGCGTTGCTGTACTTGCGGCCGTAATGGACGCGGTTGTACGAACCCTGGCCGGTGTTGGCGATGCCGTTGCGGCCGTGGACGTTCTTGTAATAGTCCCAGGTGGTGGCGACGCCGAATTGGGCGTCCGCGGCGGCGGTCGCCGGATCGGAGTTGCTGTTGTTGCCCCAGCTGTTGTCGGCATCGGTGAAGACCTGTCCGGCGCTGCGGCCGGAAGCGTTGATCGTGTAACTGCCGCCGCGCGACGGGTCGAGCAGCTGGAAGCCGCCGGTGACGACCTTCGTGGTCAGGGCGATGTTGCCGGAATACAGCGTCTTGCCGGTGCCGATGGCGGCGGCCGTCTCGAGATTGCTCCAACTGTCCAGCAAGCGGCCGTTGCGGGCATCGACGATGTAGGTCATGTCGGCGTCGTCGCTGACCAGTCCGACGCGATAGGCCAGCACCGGCGTGGCGCCGCGCGCGTAAATCACCAGTTCGGCGGCAGGGGTACCGCGGAACTGGCTGCCGAACCGGATACCGGCGGCAAAAATCGCATCTTGCCTTTGCAAGACGGGGTGAACGTCCAGGCTCAATTCGCCGCGCTGGGTCAATGACGTCGAAACGAACAGGCCGTTGCGCGAGTGCACCACGACATCGCCACCGATCACCGGCAGCCCGGCATAAGTCCGGTTGAAACGGACGTGCTCGGTACCGTCGCCGTCAACGATCACGTCGCGTGCCAGGAAGCGGTCGTTGCCGCCAGCGTGAATCGCGGCGGCATGCGCCTGGATCAAGCCCAGCGCGCGGCCGACGGCGGGATGTTCGACGACTTCGGCCGAGGCGGTGCCACCGATGGCCAGGAGGATCGCGGCGGCGAGGAGTTTGGGCTTGCAGGTCATGGATGCGTCCTGGTTGATCGGAAGTGGATCATTCGTTGATTACTTGGAGGAGCCGCCGAACGTATAGCGCAGGTTGAGTTGCCCGCCGACGAAACTGTGCAAGGCGCCCCCGTCCTGCCAATTGACGCCGGCCGAGAGCGCGAGCTTGCCAATGTTGGCAGTGACGCCAAGCTCGACCAGCGCGCTGGTGCCGCCGGTCCGCGTGTCGCCCAGGAAGGTGTTGTTGATCGCGTAGGCGTTGCGGCCGTCGAAATCGCGCACCGCGCTGACCGACCCGTAGGTGGCCCATTCCGTGCCGGCGTCGGTCGGCTGGAAGTCTTTCCTGATCGACAAGCCCAGGCGACCGACCGATGAGACGCCGCCGTCGGCCTCGAAATTCGCCTGCGCCGTCGAAAGCAGGTCGATGTTGTCGACCTCGGTCCGGGTCCACTGCACTTGCGGTTCCAGCACCACGCCGCCGGCCAGCTTCCAGCCGTAACCGGCCTCGAGGTTCAGCGAATGGGCGTCGCCGTCCGCACGCATGGCGCCGGCAATGGACTGCAGTCCCGCGCGGAAGTCCATCCGTCGATAGGAGCCATCAAGGTAGAAGCCTTGCGGCGAAATTCACGTGCCGTAGATACCGTAAGCGTCGCCCTTGATCCGGTCGGTGCCAGCGCCCGGGGAGCGCAGCGATTGCTTCGCCTCGGCCGAGGACAGCAGCAGGCCCCAACTGAACTGGTCGGACATCGCGAAGTCCACGCCGACTTCGGTTCCGGAATTCTTCTGGTCGAAGGCGAAATTCCCGCCCTGGCCGAAGTTTGCCGCGACGTGGCCCGGCTCGATGCTGCCATCGCTCTGGAATACCCGGGCCCACAGGCCGAGGCCGCCCTTGTCGGCACGCTCGATCACGCCCATGCGTTGCCGCCACGTACCGGTCAGGCTGTTCATCAGGTTCTGCGCCCCGGGCGCGATCGCCGCGGCGAGGGTGCCGGGGTCGCTCAGGCCGGTAACGCCAACTCCCAGCGCGAAGACATCGTCGGTGGCGTTGCTTGCATCGACATCGCTGAGCAGGCTGAAACCGAGGGTCAGGAAATTCTTTTGGCTGTAGCCCACCTGGCCGAGCGCGAAATTCGTGGCCAGCGAGTCGCCACTGACGAACACGATCGGGATCGACGTCGCTGGCGCCGTCGGCACGCCGTCGTAAACGACATTGATGGTGCTGGTGGAACCGCTTTCGACATTTCCATAAACCGAAAGCAAGTCGCTGGTGCCGCTCAAGCCGCGGACGTCCACGGCGATGGCGCCGTCGCCGGCGAAATCGCCGACGATGGTCAGCATGTCGTCCGGCGCGCCGTCGCGGAAATCGATCAGGCCGTTGTTACCGAATGCATTCGGATTCGACGACGGCAGCAGCGCAACCACCCCGCCCATGAAGATGACGTTGTCGGCACCGGAGACGCGAATCGTCCCGGCGTTTTCGAAGGTGTTGCCGGCATCGGCGTAGGCGCCCAGGTCGATAGTCGCGTCCTGCATGCGCAATAGGCCGGAGTTGTAAATGCTGTCGTCGCCGGCGCCGAAATAAGACTGCTGGACCGCGTTCCAGGTGCCGGAATTGACCAGCGAGTCTCCGTAATTTCCGGATTGGATCGAGCCGGTCACGACGCCTTCATTCAGGATATCGGCGATTGCATAGGGGCTGGAGGCGATCGCGATCCGGTCGCCATCGCCGGCGGCGGTGATTTCGCCGTAGTTGCGCAGCGTATTGGTGCCGGTGGAAACGAGGTAGACCGCGGTGGCATAGGCATAGGGCCCGTAGGCCGCGGCGGCGATCAGGCCGCCGGCCTCGTTGCGCACGTAGGTGCCGCCGTAGTCGTCAACTACCTCCAGGCCGATGGCGCGGCTGTACGCGCCGTCGGCGACCGCGGTGATCTCGCCGCTGTTGCTGGCACTGGCCGACT
>JANYBA010000399.1 GCA_025360985.1 Gammaproteobacteria bacterium
TGCAGTACAGCTCGGATGCGATCCAGGCCGCGGTGGACCTGTCGGTCAAGCACATCAACGACCGCCTGCTGCCGGACAAGGCCATCGACGTGATCGACGAGGCCGGCGCCCGCCAGCGCCTGCGCCTGCTGGCCGA
Organism: Gammaproteobacteria bacterium; assembly: GCA_025360985.1. Lineage (GTDB taxonomy): Bacteria > Pseudomonadota > Gammaproteobacteria > Xanthomonadales > Xanthomonadaceae > Arenimonas. Next base: position 137 of record JANYBA010000399.1, read on the forward strand.
CCGCAAGTCGATCATCGACGTGGAGGAAGTCGAGCTGATCGTCGCCAAGATGGCGCGCATCCCGACCAAGCAGGTCTCGGCCTCGGACAAGGACGTGCTCAAGAACCTCGAGCGCAACCTCAAGATGGTGATCTTTGGCCAGGACGCGGCGATCGACACCCTCGTGTCCTCGATCAAGCTGGCCCGCTCGGGCCTGGGCAATCCCGACAAGCCGATCGGCAACTTCCTGTTCGCCGGCCCGACCGGCGTGGGCAAGACCGAAGTCACCCGGCAACTGGCCATGCAGCTGGGCATCGAGCTGGTGCGCTTCGACATGTCCGAGTACATGGAAGCGCATTCGGTGTCCCGCCTGATCGGCGCGCCCCCGGGTTACGTGGGCTTCGACCAGGGCGGCCTGCTGACCGAAAAAGTGGTCAAGACCCCGCACTGCGTGCTCCTGCTCGACGAGATCGAGAAGGCGCATCCGGACGTGTTCAACATCCTGCTGCAGATCATGGACCACGGCGTGCTGACCGACACCAACGGGCGCGAGGCGAACTTCCGCAACGTGATCGTGGTGATGACCACCAATGCCGGTGCCCAGCAGGCGGCGCGCCGCACCATGGGCTTCGTCACCCAGAACCATTCGACCGACGCCATGGAAGTGATCCGCAAGGCCTTCACCCCGGAGTTCCGCAACCGCCTGGACGCGATCATCCAGTTCCAGGGCCTGGGCTTCGAGCACATCCTGCGTGTGGTAGACAAGTTCCTGATCGAATTGGAGACGCAGCTGCACGACAAGCACGTCACCTTGTCGGCCACCCCGGAGGCGCGGCAGTGGCTCGCCGAGCACGGCTTCGACCAGCAGATGGGCGCCCGGCCGATGGCCCGGCTGCTGCAGGACCGGATCAAGCGGTTGCTGGCCGACGAGCTGCTGTTTGGCAAGCTGGCCGGAGGCGGGCGGGTCAACGTCGATGTCCGCGACGGCGAACTGGTCGTCGACAGCCAGGCCGAGCCGGAAAAGCTGCTGCCGGCGACGGTCGACTAACCCGGAGCCAGGACTTGGAAACGAAAAAGGCGGCCGATGGCCGCCTTTTTCATCCGCGAACCGGGACTATTTCATCCGGTAGGTGATCCGGCCCTTGGTCAGGTCGTAGGGCGTCATTTCGACCTTGACCTTGTCGCCGGTGAGGATGCGGATGTAATTCTTGCGCATGCGGCCCGAGATGTGGGCGGTGACGACGTGGCCGTTTTCGAGTTTGACCCGGAATACGGTGTTCGGAAGGGTTTCGAGGATGGTGCCTTCGAATTCGAGGGAATCGTCTTTTGACATGCGTCGCTTCAGGTGGAAAAGGGTGCCGCGGAGGCCGCGCATGATGCCATGTCCGGGCCCGGGGCGCAAAAAGTCAGGCGGAAAGCGCGCTCGCCGGCAGCGTTCCGAAGGCATCGGCCCACGGACCCGGCCGCCCGGGCAGGGCACATTGCCGCGCGACCATGGCGCAGAATTCCGGCCTCGGCATGTCCATGCAGCCGAGGGCAGCGGTGTGGTCATTGCCGACCTGGGCGTCGATCCATGGCCAGCCCCAGTCGTGCAGACGCCGCGCGAGCGCGGCCAACGCCACCTTGGAGCCCCCGGATTCGGCGCTGAACATGCTCTCGCCGAAAAACATCCGGCCAATCGCGACGCCATAAAGTCCGCCGACAAGGCGATCCGAGTCGAAGACTTCAATGCTGTGCGCATGCCCGAGTCGATGCAGTTCGACGTAGGCGTCGCGCATGTCGCGGGTAATCCAGGTACCGGCTTGCCCCGGACGCGGGCTGCTGGCGCAGGCATCGATGACCGCCTCGAAGGCCGTGTCGGCGCGGACGCTCCATGGCGATTTCCGCAGCTGGCCGCGGAACCTGGTCGAAAGGCGCACGCCATCGCTGGCGAACACGCTGCGCGGATCCGGGCTCCACCAGAGCAGGGGCTGGTCGTCGGAATACCAAGGGAAAATCCCGTTCCGGTAGGCCGCGAGCAGCCGCTGCGGCGACAAGTCGCCGCCCATCGCCAGCAAGCCGTCAGGCTCGCGCAAGGCCTGCGAAACCGGCGGGAATGGCGCGTCGGGCTCAGGCCCCAGCAGGGCGATCCGCAATTGTCGGTCGGCTCGGGTCACGAAATGGGGAATGGTCGAGGACGGCATCACGATAGCGCAAGCTCGCCGCGAGTTCCTGTTCGCACCAGGGGCGCAGGGCCTCGGCGAAGCGTTGGTCGGCGACGAAGTGGCGGCTGTGCGTGAGTGTCGGCAGGAAACCGCGCGCGACCTTGTGCTCGCCCTGGGCGCCGGGCTCGAACCGGGCCAGGCCTTCGCGCAGGCAGTAATCGACGCCCTGGTAGTAGCAGGTTTCGAAATGCAGTCCAGGCAACGCCGCGTCCGCCCCCCAATAGCGGCCGTACAGCGTGTCGCCGCCGCGCAAGCACAACGCCCCGGCGATGGCGCGACCGCCGCGCTCGGCGAGGATCAGCACAAGTTGCCGCGGCATGGTCCGGGCGAGGTGTCGCAGGAATTCCAGCGTCAGCGCCGGATGGTTGCCGTACATGGATTGCGTCGCGCAGTAGTAGCCGTGGATCGCCAAAAGATCGGCATCGCTGGCTTCATCGCCATGGACAATGCGGAACGCGACGCCGGCGCGGCGAACCTTTTCGCGTTCCTGGCGGATGTTCTTGCGCTTCTTGCTCTCGAGGTCGGCGAGAAAATCGTCGAAATGTTTCCAGTGGCCGGGGTTGCGCCAATGGAATTGCACGTCGCTGCGCGCAAGCCAGTGCTTGTCGCAGGCGTCGAGTTCGCCCTCGGGCAGGAAATTCACATGCACTGAAGACACACCGAGCGACGGCGCGATTTCGCGCACGGCCTGCGCAAGCAAGTGGCGGTGGGATTCGTCCTTCGCCAGCAAGCGCGGTCCGGTCACGGGAGAATAGGGGACGGCGACCAGCCACTTCGGGTAATAGTCCAGCCCGGCGCGCTCGTAGGCATTCGCCCAGGCGTGGTCGAACACGAATTCGCCGTGGGAGTTTGCCTTCAGGTAAGCCGGCGCCGCCGCTATCAGTTCATTGCCATCGAACAAGGCGGCGTGGCGCGGCGTCCAGCCCCAGGCGGGGCGCAAGCAGCCGTGCCTTTCGAGCCCGGCGAGAAAAGCGTGGCAAACGAATGGATTGCCGTCCGGCGGCGACATGTCGCCGCCATGCAACCCTTCCCATTGTTCGGGTCGCAATTCGTCGAGCGAATCGAGTAGTCGAAGTTCCATTCCGCGCGCCTGCGGTAGGAGCGAATTCATTCGCGACCCAAGAGCGCGGCGATCTCGGGTCGCG